>JALSPT010000108.1 GCA_026985785.1 Anaerolineales bacterium | reverse complement strand
GCGTCGTAGTCCACCTTGGCGCGCTGCTTGCCGTCCACGGTGTAGGGCGTCACCGCCCAGAGCAGGTCGGCGATGGCGTCGGCCAGGCCGCGGCTCATGGCCTCGTCGAAGCCGCGCTGGGTGAGCCACGGCGTGCCCATGCGGATGCCGGAGGGGTTCTTGGCCCCCTTGTCGCCGGGGATGGTGTTGCGGTTGACCACGATGCCCGCGACGTCCAAAATGCGGGCCGCCAGGTCGCCGGAAAGCGTGGTGCCGTCGGGGCCGCGCACGCTCTTGCAGTCCAGGTTCATCAGGTGGGTATCCGTGCCGCCGTAGGGGATGCGGAAACCCCGTTCGCTCAGCCGCTCGGTGAAAGCCGCGCAGTTCTTCACTACCTGGTGGGCATACTGGCTGAATTGCTCGGTCTGCGCCAGTTTGAACAGCAGGGCTAAGGCGGCGAAGACGTTCACATGGGGGCCGCCCTGCTCGCCGGGGAACACGGCGCGGTCAATCTTGCGCGCGATGACCGGGTTGGTGGTCAGGATGACCGCCCCGCGCGGCCCGCCTAAGGTCTTGTGGGTGGTGAACGAAATCACATGGGCATAGCCCACGGGTGAGGGATACGCGCCGCCCACCACCAGCCCGGCCACATGGGCGATGTCGGCCATCAGATACGCGCCCACTTTGTCGGCGATGGCGCGGAATTTGGCCCAATCCACCGCCCAGGGGTAGGAAGAATAGCCTGCGACGATGATTTTGGGCTTGTGTTCCAAGGCTAAGGCTTCGATCTGGTCGTAATCCAGGCGCTCGGTTTCGGGGTTGATGGTGTAGTGCACCGGGTTGTAAAGTTTGCCGGTGCGGTTGGCGCGTGAGCCGTGGGAGAGGTGTCCGCCATAGACCAAATCCATGGAAAGGATCGTGTCGCCTGGCTTGATCAGGGCGTGATAGACCGCGTTGTTGGCCGGTGCGCCCGAAAGGGGCTGGACGTTGACAAAGAGGTCATCGGCGCTCACCCCGTTGGCGGCAAAGGCCTCGGCGCAGCGCCGCCGGGCTAAGGATTCCACGATGTCAGCGTACTCCACGCCCTTGTAGTAGCGCGGGTCGGCCAGCCGCCGGTATTCGGGCAGGCGGGTTTTGTAATCCAAAATCTGCTCCTCGCTCAGCCAGCGCCAGTGTTCCGGGGGATAGCCCTCGGCGTAGATGTTCTGGAAGGCCGAGGCCATCGCCTCGCGCACGGCCAAGGGCGCCTGGCTCTCGCTGGGGATGAGGATCAACCGCCGCACCTGCCGTTCGGCCTCGATTTGGGTGAGTTCGTACAGGGCGGGGTCCAGGTCTTTCAACGTGCCGCGAAAGAGGAAGTCGTGGGACATGGGCATCTCCAAGGCAGAAGTGGGAATTTCAGGATGGTGAAATTATAATCCACCAAACATGAGGATGTGGTCTCGTCAAAGCGGCAAACGACATCCTGCCGAAAAAAGTCTTTGCGTTGCGATTGTGTTTCAGTTTTACTTCTTTCGTAGGCACTTAACCGGCATTGCGGTATAATCGACAGTTGCCGAACACGGAGCGCGTGAGCGGCATGTTTTTTCGCGATATTGAACCAAAGGAGTGTTGCCATGAGTGCTCAAGTTGTCGTCGCCCCTGATGGGACGGAGATCAAGCGCAAAATGCACTTCGTAGGGAAAGTGCTCAAAACGACCACAGCCGGCGCCATCGTGGATATTGGTGTTGCCAAGCCCGCGGTGGTTCATATCTCTCAGCTGAGCGAGAAACCGGTCAAGAAGGTGGAAGACGTGGTCAAAGTGGGGGACGAGGTCGAAGTATGGGTGCGCCGTATTACGCCTAAAGGCATCGTCGAACTCACCATGATCAAGCCCCTCGACTTGGAGTGGCGGGAGATCAAAGCCGGGATGGTGGTCAAAGGCAAGGTGGAACGCATTGAGAAATACGGCGTTTTCGTCAACATTGGGGCAGAGGTGCCTGGGCTGGTACACATCAGCGAGATGACCCACGGTTTCATTCGCTCGCCACGAGATCTGGTGCAGGAAGGCGACGAGGTGGAGGCCAAAGTGATCGCCGTAAACCGCCGCAAGCGCCAGATCAAACTGAGCATGAAGGCGCTGGAGCCCAAGCCGGAAGAAATCATGAAGGAGATCAACAAACCCGCCAAAAAGGCAAAGGGACGGAAAGGCAGCAATGGCGGCAATGGCCACAGTGAGCCGGAAGACTACATCCCCACACCGATGGAGATGGCCCTGCTGGAGGCCCTTAAGCGGGCGCGGGCTGAAATGGAAACTACCACTGGCAAGGCTCGCACGGCGGCTAAGAAACGGGTGAAGGAACTGGAGGCGCTGCTTTCCAAGCGGATGCGGGCTCAATTGAATTGAGTCTCTGTCGCGTGGCAACGCTCTCGCCCATCGCTCGCCTGCTCCAAGGCGGGCGATGGTGGTTTTAAAGGGGGGACCCTGTCAAGTAAATGGGGTTGCTGAAGATCCAACCGCGTCGCCGTCCCCATGCGGAAAGATATACCTCCACCCGGTACGCGCCTGGGTGGGTCACGGTTGCCGTGCACACATCGCGCCCCGCCCAGCGCTGCACAACTTCGCCGTGGCGTATCAAGCGACATTCTGCCTTGCGCGGCAACCGAATTTTCAGCGTCACACCGCTCGAGAGCGACAGCGTTTCCCCCATCACCGCTTCTCCATCCTCGCCGGAGGCCGTAAAGCGAAAGCCATGTGTGGGTGCTGGCAGATCGTAACCCACAAAAGCCCTGCCTGCCTCCAAGGCCTCGTAAATCACCCCCCGATCGTGCTCCAGTCGGCCATCGAGCGGTTCGCGCAGCAACAAGTGGGTCGTGATGGCGCGAAAATGCTTTTCATAGGGGAACAGCACAATGCGCAGCGGGCCTCTACGCCGAATCAGGGCGTGGGCATCTGCTCCCCCCACGGCAACCACGCGCTGCCCCTTAGCCAACAGCGCATCCCACCGCTGCAATGCCTCAGGATAAGGGGCAACGGCAACCTGGTGAAAAAACAGGCTGTAAAACAGCACATGAAGTGGTGTTTTGAGATGGCCTTTGAATTCGCTAAGCGCGTTCCAAATCTCCAGACCGCTGTAACCTTTGGCGTCCCACTCTACCCATGAAATATCCGGTTCGCCGACCAGCGGAGCAGCAGGATCTACCGGATGCGCGATGAAAGCCATCCCACCCGCTTTTCTGACGGCATCGAACAGGCGTTGCGGCTCAGAGGCATAGGGCGCCATCTCGCGCCTGGCTCCTATGACCAGGGTGTGGTTTTTCTGCGGTTCGCGGGTCGTATCGTGTACCTCTTCGCCGCACAACAGCAGCACGCGCCGGCCATTTTGGCGGTAATAGCGCTCGATACCATCCACCCAGACGTTGTGGTCGGTGACGATGACGGCATCCAGGCCAGCGGCCAGGGCTGCGCGGGCGATGTCGGCGTGGGTGCCGCTGCCGTCTGAAAAATGGGTGTGCACGTGGAGCGCAATGACGGCTTCGGTGTAAGTGGGGGACATGGCGTTTGACGATTCCTTTGGGGAAAGGTATAATCAGCCGGGTGGCTGAAATTTTGCACCTGAGGAGGCAACCTTGGAAACTTATCTCGACATCGCTCTGATTATAACCTCGATTGCCCTAATCGCGGTCGTGGTGTTGCAAAGCAAAGGTGCTGGTTTAGGTGGCCTAACCGGTTCCGATATGGGCGCGGTCTTTACTGCGCGCCGGGGCTTGGAAAAGACCTTGTTCCAATTGACCATCCTGCTCAGCGTGTTGTTCTTCGCTTTGACACTGGCCGTCGTGTTAGTTACCAGGAGCGCAGGGTAGCGCTGGCGATCCATGACAATTCAACGTAGCTTTTTCCACCGCTTTCGCTGGCAACTACTGTTGGCATTGATGGCAGCGATTGCGGTGGGCTTTTTGCTTTTGGAACAAAAACCGGCCACCATCCCGCAAGGGGGGATCGTTGCGCCGGCGCCCAAGCGCGGTGGGGTTTACACCGAGGCGCTCATTGGCACGTTGAGCCGCCTCAATCCTCTTTTAGACTATGGGAACCAACCCGACCGCGATGTCGACCGCCTGCTATATTGCAGCCTTGTGCAATTCGACGCCACCGGTTTGCCGCAGGCAGGCGCAGCCGAGTCCTGGGGGATATCCAAAGACGGTGCCACTTACAACTTTGCCCTCCGTCCCAACCTCAAATGGCACGACGGCGAGCCGTTGACCACGGACGACGTCATTTTCACCATCGATTTGATGCGCAACGACGCTGTTCCCTTACCCGCCGACGTGCGGGCCTTGTGGAAGGCAATCACCGTCAAAAAATTCGACGACCACACTTTCCAAATTCACCTGCCCGAAGCCTTCGCGCCTTTTCTCGATTACCTCACCTTTGGCATCCTGCCCAAGCACATTTGGGGCAACATCCCGCCGGAGCAAATCGTCAACGCCCCGCAGAACCTGCAGCCTGTAGGCTGTGGGCCATACCGCTTTGACCACCTGGTACTGGATGGCACGCGGATTAGCGGCGTCTCTTTGCGGGCATTCGACGATTATTTTGGTGGGCGTCCTTACATCGACCGCGTGGTATTCCGTTACTACGCCAGCGCCCAGGATGCGTTACAGGCCTACCGCGACGGTGAGGTTTTAGGCATCCAGCAAATCACCCCCGATATCCTCATCCAGGCATTACGTGAGCCCCATCTCGACTTTTACACCACCCGTTTGCCCCGCATGACCATGATCCTGTTCAATCTGGGCAACAACGAGGTGCCTTTCCTGCAAGACAAAACCGTCCGCCGGGCGCTCTATTTGGGCTTGAACCGCCGCTGGATGATCGACCGCATTTTGGACGGCCAGGCTTTCGAGGCGACCGGGCCGATCTTCCCCGGCACATGGGCCTATTACGACAAACTCCAACCGGTGCCTTACGACCCCGATCAGGCCAAAGCCTTGCTCAAAAAGGCCAAGTTCATCATCCCCGCAGGGGGAGGCGAGGTGCGCGAAAAGGATGGGCAGGCGTTGGCCTTCACCCTGGTTCACCCCAATGACCCCACTCACACCCGCCTGGCCGAGGCTATTCGGGATGATTGGGCAGTGTTAGGCGTGCAGGTGACGCTGAAGGCCGTGCCTTATGAAAAACTCCTGACCGACTACCTGGAGCCGCGCACTTATGAGGCTGCCTTGGTGGACCTGGACCTGAGCCGTTCTCCCGACCCAGACCCTTACCCTTTTTGGCACCAAAGCCAGAAGGCCAACGGCCAAAACTACAGCATGTGGGACAACCGTCGCGCCAGCGAGTACCTTGAACAGGCGCGCATTACCCCCGATATCATCCGCCGCCAGAAACTGTACTACAACTTCCAGGTGCTGTTCGAGAAAGAGTTGCCTGCGCTGCCGTTGTTCTACCCCGTATACACCTATGCGGTGGATGCTCAAGTAGGCGGCATCCGTTTGGGGCCGATATTCGACCTCAGCGACCGGTTCCGCACCATCAACCGTTGGTTCCTGGTGGCTCAACCGCGCGCGATGCCGCTCACGCCGACGGCAACGCCATGACCCGCGCACGCTCCAGTAACACCAAACAAAAAGGGCACGCCGATAAGGCGCGCCCTTTTTGACTTTGTCAAAGCGCGGTTCAGTAGCGGCGCGGTGGGCGTTCCAGTGAGACCGCGTCCCGTTTGATGACGAAAAGGTCGAAGTCGCGCGCAACGCTTACCTGAGGGAAGACCTGACGGGCCTCTTCCAGCACATCCCGTTCACGATAGCGACGGGAAAGGTGGGTGAGGATGAGGTGCCTCACCTCAGCCTCGGCAGCCAGTTCGGCGGCCTGTCGGGCGGTGAGATGGCCAAATTTGCGCGCCATTTCGGCATCTTCTTCCAAATAGGTGGCTTCCACCACCAGCGCGTCGGCCTCTCGACAGACGTCCACCAGTTCGTCTGTCCGTCCGACGTCGCCAATGTGGACATAACGCGCGCCCCGGCGCGGCGGCCCCAGCACATCATCAGGCTGCACCACTCGCCCGTCGGGAAGCGTGACCGCCTTCCCCGCCACCAACTCGCTGCGCACCGGCCCCGCAGGCACGCCCAACGCCTCGGCCTTTGCAGGCAGAAAAGGACGGCGGCTTTTTTCGGCAAATACATAACCGTAGCTATCCGCTCCGCGATGCCAAACCGGAAACGCCTCGATGGTAATGTCTTTGGCGGCAAAAATTTCACCCTCTCTAATGGGGATGAGCGCCAAATCCATTGGGGGGCGACGGCCGCCCAGCACCACATCGTAAAGCAAAATACGGATGCGCTCCAAAGCCCAGCGCCCGGCGTAGATCTCCAGCCGCTCGATGGCCTCCCAGCGCATGAAAGTGGAGAGCAACCCTGCCAGCCCCAAAATGTGGTCGAGATGACCGTGCGTGATCAAAATACGGTTGAGGCGCTTGAACCCGATGCCGGCCCGCAGGATCTGCCGCTGGGTGCCTTCGCCGCAATCCAGCAAAAAGCGGTACTCATTGTGCTGGACAACGTGCGCTGAAAGCCCCCGTTGGACGGAAGGGGCTGAGGCTGAAGTGCCCAAGAAAGTGAGTTCGAACACGGTGCGCTCCGAAGAGAGGGATGGTGATTACCGTTGGGGGAGGCGCTCGGTCTCGCCTCCGGCATTGAGGTCAGCCGGTTGGATGCCTTCGCGCGCCAGGTAATAAGCGCCCAGCAGGGTGATTGGCAGCCAAAGGGCGACGTGCAACACAATGGTGTAACCTGCAGCCAGGCTCTTTTTCACGCCGTAAGCCGTGAGCACCGCGATGCCGGGCGTGTCGAACGTGCCCACGTAGCCGGGTGCCGAAGGTAGCGTCGTGGCCAGGTTGACCACACCGTTCATCAGCATCAGGGCAAAGAAACTCACCCGAAAAGGGAAAGCGTGCATCACGAACCAGTATTTGCCGGTTTCCAGCAACCAGATGACCAGGGAGGTAAAGAACACCATCAGCGCTTCGCGCGGTGAGCGCAGGGCTTCGAGGCCGGAAAGGAATTTTTGGCCAATGTTCAAAGTGGGGCTGCGGAAGCGCTGCGGCAGCCAACGCACGCTCCACGCCAGCACGCCTTCTGCCCTTTGCGGGAACATGGCAGCGAGTAAAAAGGCTGCCAACGCGCCCAAAAAGGCCGCCGCGCCGCCGATGGCCAGGTTTTGGATGCTGCCCACGAAGCCCGAGTGCGCCGTCAGCCGCGCCAGTTCCGGCAGGTTGAGGAACACGAAGGCCAGCATCACCACGCCGTCGTACACCCGTTCGACCAGAATCGTGCTCAGCGAAGCCGAGATAGGCACACCCTCATGGCGTTTGAGCAAGGCCGCGCGCAGCACCTCGCCTGCGCGGGCGGGGTAGACATTGTTGCCCATATAGCCGATGGCCACCAGGCGAAACATGGTGGCGATGGGCACCGGCTTGAGCGGGCGCACCAGGTAGTGCCACCGCCAGGCGCGCACCACCACCGCTGCAAAGTACACCGCAATCCCCGGCAGCAGCCACCAGTAATTGGCGTGGCGCAGCGCAGCCCAAAACGCGCTCAGTTGCAGCCCCTTGAGCGCCAGGTAAAGAAAGAAGGCGCTTACCGCGACACCCAGCGCGAGATGCCAGCGTTTCACGGTCTCACGCTCCGTAATGCCGGATTTCGTCGGCAGCCAGGGTTTCTTCCAGCAAGGCAGGAATGTCGAGCAAAGATTCCATCTCGGCGATGCGCTCCGGGTTGGCACGGGTAGCCGGTTTACGCGCCAGAAGGGCGCAGCCGTCGCGATAGGGCTGTTTGGCCAGGTCGTAAAAGCCAAGGCTTTCACCCCAATCGATGATCTCCTGCTTCGTCCAGGCCAGCAAGGGGCGAAAGATGGGGAAACCTTCCAGGGCGGCGTTGACGGCCAGAAGGTTCTCCATGGTTTGCGAGGCCACTTGCCCCAGGCTATCGCCGCTGAAGATGGCCGCCGCGTGCTCTTGCCGGGCGATTGCCGCGGCGGTGCGGGCGATGAAACGACGGAAGACCACCACGCGGTAAGGCAGGTACTTACGGGGCAGGTCGGCCATCCTGCGGTGGTAGGGGCGGTAGGGGAGATAATGCACTTTCAGGGCGGGAATGAAACGCCCTAGCCGGGACGCCAGTTGCCCCACTTTCTGGCGATGGGCTTCTTCGGCTTGCTCGAAGACGTGAAAATGCACCAGCGAGACAGGCGCGCCGCGCCGCGCCATCAGATAAGCCGCCAGCACCGAATCGATGCCACCGGAAAACAGCCCCACCACTTTGCGCGTCACACCCACGGGAAAGCCATTGGCGCCAGGATGCCGCTTGGCAAACACAAAGGCCGTGCCGGGGGCGATTTCGACGAACACTTCCACGTCCGGCGTGGTCAAGTCGACGCCCATACCGGTGGCCTCGGCCACGGCAGCCCCCACCTCGCGCCCGATGTCTTGGGAGTTGAGGGGGAAACGTTTGTCGGCGCGACGGGCGCGGATGGCAAATGTCTTGCCGGGCGCAGCCTGGCGTTGCGCTTCGGCCACCGCAGCCGCTTGGATGGCCTCCATATCAGCAGGAAGCGCCTCGGCCTTGGCCCACCAGGCGATGCCGAAGACATCGCCAAAGTCCTCCTCCTGGGGACTGCGCGCCACCAGCCGCCCCATCAGGTGCTCTACCGTGGCCTGGGGATGTTGGCGGCGAATGTTGCGCCGCAGTTGGTTGATGAAGTCGCGGCGGTTGTGGCCTTTGAGGCCAATTTCGCTGCTGTAATGCAGCAGATAAGTCGGCATGTTTACGCTCCCAGGGCGTGGAAGAGGAAGTACACCCCGGCGGCCACCGCGCCGCTGATGGGGATGGTGAGCAGCCAGGCATAGACCATATCGCCCGCAATCTGCCACCGCACTTTGTTGAACCGTTCGGCTGCGCCGGAACCCATCAGCGAAGAGGTCATCACGTGGGTGGTGCTGACCGGTCCCCCCAACAACGATGCCCCCGCGATCACCGCCGCGCTGCCCACCTGGGAACTGAAGCCATGCACCGGGCGGATACGGAATACCCGCCCGCCCAGGGTAAGGATCAACCGCCAACCGCCCACGCCGGAGCCCAGCGCCAGCGCCGAGGCGGCCAGCAACACTACCCAGAAAGGCACCTGAAAATGGCTGAGATGGCCGCTCACCACCAGCGCCAGCGTGACCACGCCCATCGTCTTTTGGGAATCGTTAGCCCCGTGGCTCATCGCCAGGCCAATGGCGGTGAAGAGTTGCCCGCGGCGGAAAACCTCTTGAATGCGGGGAGGGGCATTGCGGAAAGCGGCAAAGTTGAATTTGGTGATCAGGTAACCAGCAATGAAACCCAAAAACGGCGAGATGAAGAGGGCGATGAGCACGCGATCCAAGCCTCCCCATTTGATGACACCCCAACCGCTGGCGACAATGGCCGAGCCCAGTAGCCCTCCCACTAAAGCGTGAGAGGACGAGGAAGGAATGCCAAACCACCAGGTCACGATGTCCCAGACGATCGCACCGGCGAGTGCCGCGGCCAGGATAGTGGGGGTGATGGCATGGCTTTCCAGCATGTCGGCGCCGATGGTTTTGGCCACCGCGGAGCCGAAAATCAACGGCCCGGCAAATTCACCCACCGCCACCCACAACAGGGCAGTGCGTGGCCGCAGCGCCCGCGTGGAAATCAACGGCGCGGCAATGTTGGCGCTGTCGTGAAAACCATTGAGAAAGCCGTAACCCAATCCCAGGAGTACGACGAGAAGCAGCATGGTGCACCGGCCTGAAGGGAACGTGTGCAGGTGAAGTTTCAGATTACCAGCGTTGCCATATCCAGGCCAAACAGCGCCACCCGGTCGCCATCCTGCAGTTTGACGCACAGGTTCCAGTTGTGGCACTCTTCGCAATATTGCTGGTAACCCAAGTGTTCGGCCATTTTGTTGTGGGTCGTCAGCAGTTGACCGTTGAGGAAGATAGTGTACAGTTCGTCGATGCCAATGCCGACGCGGTCGAGCACCGACTCCAGGGTTTCGTTGGGTTCGATGGGTACCCTGAGGATGCCTTTGGTGCCGACCACTTCGTCTACGGGATGAACTTTGCGCAGTTTGCCGTAGAGATTGAGGGTGATTTGTGCCATCGTGTTTTTCCTCTCTTCCAAAAGACTTCTGACAATCTTACCACGCCCAAAAGAGCGCCCATAGGCCAATCATCACTACGCCCAGCCCAAAACGCACTATGAAAGCCCAACCGCAGCCCCAAAGGTAGCCACGCGTGGCTTTCCAGGCCGTGTGAGCATTGCGCTGACGTAGATACTCGGCGCCAAAAAGCACCAGCGGCGCAGCGATCAAGCCGCCGAGGGGAGGGAAGAAGTACGTCCCCGCCACCCCGGCGACGAGCGCCGCTGCAATGCTGTACCATTTCGCTCCACCCTGATGCGCGCCGCGAGCCGTCAGGACGTTGTCCACCGTGACGCCCGCCAGCATCAGCAAGGTCAGCACGGCGAAAACCCATGTGCCCGTGGTGCCAAAGCCTGCCGCCAGCCCATAGCCCAGTGCGGCCAACCAGATGACTACGATGCCGGGAAAGATCGGGACGACCAGCCCCAACAAACCCACCAGCATCACCACCAGCGTGGCAATTTTGAGGGAAAGATGCAGCCAATTCACCAGGCCTACGCCTCCTGAGGGCGGATGACCTCCATGCCGCCCATGTAAGGCCGTAGCACCTCAGGCACCACCACGCTGCCGTCGGGCTGTTGGTAGTTTTCCAGCACCGCGATCATGGTGCGCGGCAATCCCAGCCCGGAGCCGTTGAGGGTGTGCGGGAAGCGGGGTTTGCCGCCGCCTGCCGGGCGGTAACGGATGTTGGCGCGGCGGGCTTGAAAATCACCGACGTTGGACACCGACGAGACTTCCAACCATTCGCCGCTGCCGGGCGCCCAGACTTCCAGGTCGTAGGTGATGCGCGCCGCAAAGCCGAGGTCGCCGGTGCACAGCTGTACCACGCGATACGTCAGGCCGAGTTCGGCCAGCGTTTGTTCGGCGTCGGCCAGCATTTTCTGGAGCGCGTCTTGCGAGCGGTCGGGCAGGGTGTAGATGTACATTTCCACCTTGTCGAACTGGTGGCCGCGCTTGATACCGCGCACATCACGCCCGGCGCTCATCTTTTCGCGGCGAAAACAGGGAGTATAAGCGGTGTAATAGCGCGGCAGGTCGCTTTCGTCGAAGATTTCGTCCATGTGCATCCCGGTCAGCGGCACTTCAGCGGTGGGCACCCACCAGAAATCCTCTTCTGCGTCGTGGTAGAGGTTGTCGCGGAATTTGGGCAGTTGCCCAGAGGCGAAAACTACGGCTTCTTTGACCATGAAGGGGGGGTAGATCTCGGTGTAGCCCTGGCGGCGGTGCAGATCGAGCATCCAGGCGATCAGGGCGCGTTCCAGTTGGGCGCCAGCGCCCTTGAGGATGTAGAAGCGGCTGCCGCTGAGTTTGACGCCTCGCTCGAAATCCATGATGCCCAGACGGGGGCCGAGTTCCCAGTGGGGGAGGGGCTGAAAATCCATCTGGGGAATTTCACCTACCTGCCGCAGCACGACGTTTTCGCTTTCGTCGCGCCCCTCTGGCACGGCGGGGTCGGGGAGGTTGGGCACCGTAGCCAGCAAGTGGTGCAATTGCGCTTCTTTTTCCCGCAGCATCTCGTCCAGGGCGGCGATTTCTTCCCGCACCTGCCGCATGGCCTCGATTTTGCGTTGGCGCTCGTCAGGGTCCTTGGTGCGGCCAATTTCCTTGGAAACACGATTGCGCTCCGCTTTCAGCGCCTCGCTTTTCTGAAGGAGGGCGCGACGGGCTGCATCCAGCGCCAGAATTTGGTCGACCACGGCGGTGGACGTTTGGCGTTTTTTCAGCGCCGTGCGGACGAGATCGGGTTGTTCGCGAAACAGACGAATGTCCAACATCTCAGGCCTCCTGAAAAAGGGGAGCAGAAGCAACGGCAAAGCGCCCCCCGCGTGCAGGACGAGGGGGGCGCTCGTGGTGCCACCTGCTTTTGCAGCCGGGCGGGCTGCCTCTGGGCGCTGTAACGGGCGCAACCCGATACCCCTTACAGCGACAACGCTGCCGCTCCTGCGGGGATGCCCTGGCGATGTCACGCCGGTGGGGTGGATTTCACCGCTTCCCTGGCCGCCTCGCACCGACCGACGGCTCGCTGTGCAGGGCTTCACGGCTACTTGGTCCCACGCCGGGCTTGTTTCTCGGTCTGTCTCTTTCCCGTGGCGCACATTATAACGAAGGAAGGGCGGTTTTGTCCAGCACAAAAGCGCAAGTGG
>JALSPT010000107.1 GCA_026985785.1 Anaerolineales bacterium | reverse complement strand
ACTTCGGGTAGAGCACTTTTTGCCCCACTTTGACGGGGATTTCTTCTTCTTCGTCGCCGATGGCGATCACTTCGCCAATCTGGGGTTTTTCTTTTGCCGTTTCGGGCAACAAAATACCACTGCTGGTTTTGGGTTCTTCCTCTTCGGGGCGAATCAGCACCCGGCTGCCCAGCGGTTGGACTTTGATCTTGTCGGCCATATTGCTACCTCCACTTAGGGTCTTTTTTGGCGTTGGTAAGCGCCTTTTTAGCAGTTTTCAAGCGCTTCTATTTTAGCATAAGCCAGCACTCTCCTTCGCCGAGTGCCAGATTTCTAACAAATCTCTAACAACTATTGGTAGCACGGAGCGGCGTTTTTTTGTTGTACAATGGAATGGAAGATTGTTCTGGCACGGCCTTTGCATGGTGTGGGGCAGGAGGTGCTCTGTGAAAAGGATAAGGTTTGTTCCCCGTTGGAAGACGATGATTGTGTTGCTCGTTGTGGGTGGCGTGTGGGGCGTGTTGTTGGCTTGTGCGCTACCGGGTGTGCGCCCGCCGGCGCCGTTCGCCTCGCCAACACCAAATCTCACCATGACCGCGTTTTTCAATCCCAGTTATGGGATGCCGCCTACGGCCACACCCACGGTAGGCCAGGCCGTGACGGCCACCCGGCAGCCCTCTCCCGTTCCCCCGACCCAAACGCCGCCCTTACCCTCGGCCACGGCAGCCTTGCCCACGCCAACCCCGCCGCCCACCTCGCCTCCCGTCACCGCCACCCCTGCCGTGCGCCCCGGCCCGGTAGTACGCGCACCTTTGCTGTGGGTAGCGCCGAACCGCATCGATGGCAGCCTGAACGATTGGCGCACCAAAACTACCTATCCTGTGAACGCCGTGGTGTACGGCGCAGCGAATTATCACGGCGCTTCCGACCTGAGCGCCAAGTTCCGCATCGGTTGGGATTACCGGGCGCTGTATATCGGCATTGACGTCGTGGACGATCATCTGGTGCAGACCCAGCACGGCGCCGATATTTTCAAGGGCGACGACGTCGAAATTCAGTTGGATACCAACCTTTACGGCGATTTTTACGTCAACGCGGTCAATGCCGATGATTTCCAGATCGGCCTCTCACCGGGCAATCCGCCGGGCACGTCTCCCGAAGCGTACATGTGGTATCCGCCGGGCCACGCCCGCGCTTTGCCCGAGGTGGACGTCGCGGTGCAGTTGCAGGCCCACGGCTACACCTTGGAGGCTGCCATCCCGTGGACGATCATCGGCTTCAAGCCGCACCCCGGCCTACAAATGGGCTTTGCGCTTTCGGTTTCCGACGATGACTCGCCAAGCCAGGCGGTGCAACAAACCATGCTTTCCAACGACCCGTACCGCCGCTTGACCGACCCAACTTCGTGGGGCACGCTGATCTTTTACGATCCTGGAAAGTGAGCCTGTCCCGGTGGGCGTTCCAGGATTTTCTCCTGGTCCACCGGCAGACGGTCGAAGCGCACGCCCACGGCGTGATAGATTGCGTTGGTGATGGCGGGCGCGGTGGGCACGCTGACGATTTCGCCCACCCCCTTGGCGCCGTAAGGGCCGGTGGAGATCGGCTCTTCCACCACGATGGGGATGATTTCGGGAATTTGCTCGATGGCCGGCATGCGATAGCGCGCCAAGCGGTCGGTGACCACGCGCCCTTCTTCCAGGATGAATTCTTCGGTGAGGGCGGTGCCGATGCCCATCACCACACCACCCTCGATCTGCCCTTTCAGTGTCAGGGGGTTGATGACTGCCCCGGCGTCCACCGCCGAGATCACCCGCAGCACCCGCACCTCGCCGGTGAGGGTGTCCACTTCCACCTCGGCGGCCTGGGCTGCGAAGGAATAGGCAAAGTGCATGTCGCCGGGCTCGCCCAGCGGATGGGTCTCGGGGGCGTGGTAGGTGTAGCGCACCACCGGGCGGCGCATTTCTCGCACGCGGGCGGCGGCTTCTCCCCAGGAAAGGCGGTTGCCGTGGGGGCAGGAAGCGCCCTGGTTGTCGAAGTGAACGTCCTGCGGCCTACATCCCAGGTGCTCGCTCAGTTCGGCGCGCAGCGCCTCGCCCAGCAGGGCCGCCGCCCCGCGAGCGGCGTTGCCGCTGACGAACGTTTGCCGCGAGGCCGTGGTTGGGCCGCCGTCGGGGGCGCGGTCGGTATCCATCACCAGCACTCCCACCCGCTCCGGCCTCACGCCCAGCGTTTCGGCTGTGACCAGTTGGAGCACCGACACCAACCCCTGCCCCAGTTCGGCGGAAGAAATCCGCACTTCGAAGCGCCCATCGGCCAGCAGTTCCACCTCGGCGGTAGCCTCGTCCGGCGCGCCGCCGCCCAGGCCGGTGTTTTTGAATGCCGCCGCGAAACCCCAGGCCCGCACCTTGTGCGGCGCGCCGGGGACGGGCTGAGGCGCGAAGGGGTCACGTTCGCCCGCCAGACGGCGCATCTCGGTGTCCACCCGCTCGATACATTCCAACAGCCCGACGCTTTCCCGCAGCACCTGGCCGGTGCTGGTGCTCGCGCCCACCCGCAGCGCGTTCAACCGCCGCAGCGCCACCGGATCCATCCCCAGGCGCTCGGCCAACATGTCCATCATGCTTTCGATGGCAAAGGTGGATTGGGTGACGCCGAAGCCGCGAAACGCGCCCGAAGGCGGGTTGTTGGTATAAGCCGCGTAGCAGTCGGCCTTGACGTGGGGGATGATGTACGGCCCGGCGGAGTGGGTGGTAGCGCGCGTCATCACCTTTTCGCCTAAGGAAGCGTAAGCGCCGGTATCGCCGTAAAGTTCGGTTTGGACGGCCACCAGCCGCCCGTCGCGTTTGGCGCCAATCCGCACCCGAATTTGGGTGGCGTGGCGCTTGGGGTGGGCGATCAGGCTTTCCCGCCGGTCGTAGGTCAGTTTGACCGGATGGCCTGTAGCCTGCGCCAGCAACGCGGCGTGGATTTGCCCGGCAATGTCTTCTTTGCCGCCAAAGCCGCCGCCCATCAACTGCCCGGCGATGTGCACCCGCTCTTCCGGCCAGCCTAACGCGGCGGCCACTTGGGCGCGGTCGGCATAGGGAATTTGCGAGCCGACGTACACTTCCATGCGGCCATCGGCGGTCGGCACGGCGATGCTGCTCTCCGGTTCCAGGAAGGCGTGGTCATAGTGGG
>JALSPT010000106.1 GCA_026985785.1 Anaerolineales bacterium | reverse complement strand
CGTCTTCCAAAAGCACGACATCCCCGACGAAATGCCGGAATACACCCTGCAGGAAGGCGAAACCGTGCTCCAGGTGCTGCGCCACGCCGGGCTGGTGAGCAGCAACAGCGAAGGCCGCCGCTTGCTGAAGCAGAAAGCCGTGCGCCTGGACGGCGAAGTGCTCACCGACCCCCACGCGCCCTTCCCGCATCCCGGCGTGTTGCGGGTGGGCAAGCGCAAATTCGTGCGCGTGGTCTGAAAGCCGCCGTATGGGGCTGACGCTCGTCGCATGTTGCCCTCCATCCTATTCAAAGTAGGCATACCATGTTTTGGGATTTCCTGCTGATTGCCGTTCTCATCGCCCTCAACGGCTTCTTCGTCTCGGTAGAGTTTGCCGCCGTGGCCGCGCGCCGTCACCGGATCGAACTGCAAGCCAAGGAGGGCTCCAAGGCGGCGCGCATCGTCCTCCAATGGTTGGAAAGCCCCGCCGAGCGCGACCGCCTGATCGCCGCCACCCAGTTGGGCATCACCATGGTCAGCCTGGCGCTGGGCGCCGTCGGCGAGCGCGCCTTCGAGGGCATCCTGGAACAGTGGGTGCACGGCCTGACATTGCCGCCTTTCCTCGACTTCCTCCAGGTGATCATCCCCAGTTTGCCGCTGCTGCTCTCTCTGACCATCGTCACCAGTTTCCATGTCGTCTTTGGAGAGCAGGTGCCCAAAGTGGCGACCCTGCGGTCGCCGGAAACCTTTGCGCTGCGTGCTGCCTACCCCATGCGGCTGTTCGAGAGCACTTTTCATTGGTTCGTCGACTTGCTGGACTGGGCCACCCGCCTCACCCTGCGGCTGCTGGGCATCGAAGAAGCGGAAAACCTCCACGGCCATCTTTCGGTCGAGGAACTCAAACAACTGGTGACCGAAAGCGTCCCCGCCGGCCTACAACCCGAAAGCAGTGAGATGCTCTCCGCGGTGCTCGATTTCAGCGACCTGCTGGTGCGCCAGGTGATGGTGCCCCATACCGAGATGGTAGCCATCCAGGCGCAGACGCCGTTGCCCGAAGCCATGCGCTTGTTCTCCCAACATGCGGTGACCAAACTGCCCGTCTATGGTGAAGACCTGGACGACATTACGGGCATTCTGCACATCAAAGACGTCATGCGGCTATGGGGCACCACCGAGTTCGAACAACGAACGGCGGGCGAAGTGGCGCGCGAGGCGCTTTTCGTCCCCGAAACCCTGTCGGTGCTCGATGTGTTGCGGCGTTTTCGCGAAACCCACCGCCACATGGCCATCGTCGTGGACGAGTACGGCGGCACTGCCGGGCTGGTCACGCTGGAGGACTTGTTGGAAGAAATCGTTGGGGAGATCAGCGACCCCTTCGACGACCAGCCGCCCGAAATCGAAGTGCTGCCCGACGGCACGGCAATGGTGGATGGGCGGGCGCTGCTGGAAGAAATCAACGAAGCCCTGGGGCTTGACCTGACCACGCCCTATTACGACACGGTGGCCGGCTTCATCCTCGACCGGCTGGGGCGCATCCCGCGAACAGGCGATGTGGTAGAAACCGACGATGCTCGCCTGACCGTATTGGAAATGGAGGGCCTGCGGGTTGCTCGCCTGAAGATCGAACCGCTGAAAGCGCCCCCGCCTGAGAAGACGCCTGAAGGCTGAATCATGCGGTATGTGGAAGTGGCCGTCCACGAGCCCAAGGTGCAGGGCGTCTTCCATTACCATCTGCCGCCCGAACTGGAAGCGCGGATCGCAGAAGGGGCAGTCGTGGAAGTGCCCTTTGGACCACGGCGGCTGTACGGCGTGGTGCTGCGCTTTGTGGAAAGTCCCGCCGTGCCCGAGACCAAACCCGTGCTGGCGCTGCCCACGCCGGCGCTGCGGCTGACGCCGCTCCAAATTCGCCTCGCCGAGGCGCTGGCCGCCGAAACCCTGACGCCGCTGGCCGCTTGCCTTGGCCTGATGCTCCCCCCGGGCGTGTTGCACCAGGCCGACACCCGCTACACCCTGACCGCCGAAGCGCCAGCCGAGGATGCCCTGCCGAACGATTTGAGCGATACCGCCCGGCAGGTGATGCGGCTGTTGCACCAGCGGGGGGCGCTGCGAGGTCGCCAATTGGATCGCGCCCTGGCACGCCGCAACTGGCGCGCGGCCATAACGGCACTTCGACGCCGCGGCTGGGTGGAAAGCCACCCCGTCCTTCCACATCCCTCCCGCCCGCGAGAAACCCGCATGGCCCG
Source organism: Anaerolineales bacterium (assembly GCA_026985785.1). GTDB lineage: Bacteria > Chloroflexota > Anaerolineae > Anaerolineales > DRMV01 > DRMV01. The sequence goes on along the minus strand of JALSPT010000106.1, from coordinate 941 downwards.
CCTGGCCGTCGACCCCGAGGAGGCGCTGCACACGCCACCGGAACGCCTCTCGCGTGCCGCCGCAGCACAACAACGCAGGCAGCGGCTTTTGCACGCCCTGGCGCACCAAAGCCCCCGCAGCGAGGCTGCTCTCCGCGCCGAGACCGACGCCCTGCCGTCCGACTTCGTCGCCCTCGAGCGGCTTGGACTGATTACGCGCTACACCGAGCGGCGCTACCGCGACCCCCTCGCCAACCTGGTTGCCCCTTCCCCTGAAAGCCCGCCCCCCCTTACCACTGCACAACAAGCCGCGTGGGAGGTCGTCCGCCCGCGCCTGGCGTTGGCGGCTCGCGGCGAAGTCCCCCAACCTGTGCTGCTCCACGGTGTGACCGGTAGCGGCAAGACGGAGATCTACTTGCGGGCGGCTGCCGAAACGCTGGCTCTGGGGCGGCAAGTGGCCATCCTCGTGCCCGAGATCGCCCTCACCCCCCAGACCGTGCAGCGGTTTCTTGGCCGTTTCGGTCGGACGGTGGGGGTGTTGCATTCAGGCCTGACGGCTCGCGAACGGTACGACACCTGGTTGCGGGTGCGGGATGGCGAAGTGCAGTTGTTGATCGGGCCTCGCAGTGCGCTCTTTGCCCCCTTTTCCAACCTGGGGTTGATCGTGGTCGACGAATGCCACGAAGAAGCCTATTACGAAGCCGAACGCAGGCCCCATTACCACGCCCGCGAAGTCGCCCGGTTGTACGCCCGCCTGGCGTCGGCGGCGGTGATCTTCGGCACCGCGACGCCGGACGTGGTCACCTACGCCCGCGCCCGCCGAGGCCACATCACGTTGGTGGAACTTCCCACCCGCATCCTGGCTCATCAGGAAAGTATCGCTGCGGCGCAGAAACACCTTTCTGCCCCTGCGGCGCGCTTCCGCCCTGCGGGGGGCGAGGCCCTGGCTGCCGATTTACCGC
>JALSPT010000105.1 GCA_026985785.1 Anaerolineales bacterium | reverse complement strand
ACGTTGTCGGCAAAGCCGGTCTCGGCTAAGGCGGTGGGGGTGGCAGGCAGATTGTTGCTGGCCTCATTGGTAGCAGCAATAGCCGTGGCGGTCAACGCAAACGCCGTAGGGTCGATGGGAGCCACAGCCGCCGTTTCGGACGGTTGAGCGACTACCGGCGTAGGCGTAGCAGTTGGCGTGGCCGCGCCAAGCCCTTCCACCGGGGTGGGCGTTGGAGGCTTAGCCGTGGGTGTCGCCGTCCAGGAAGCGGCTTCCGCAGTTGCGGTCAACCCCAAGGCAATGGCGGTGTTTTGAGCATTACGCGCTGCCACCTCCGTTTCCTGAGCATGCCGCTTGGCGGGCACCTTGAAAAGAGCATACGCGGCCAGTAACACCATTGCCAGCACCAAAAAGCCTATCAGCCCCGCCACGGCGATGAGGAAGGTTTTGTTGTTATTGGGTGCGCTACCGGGAACCGCCTCTCCTTCGTCTTCATCGAATTCATCGAAAAGGCTGCCGGCTTCCGTGGGCGCTTCTTCCTCAGGTGCCGCCGTAGGGGTATCATCGTCTTCCGGAAAAGCGGTGAATTCATCATCGTCATAGAAAGCCATGGTTTCCTCTCCTGAGTGGTGAAAGGTCTTACACGTTCATTGTATCAGAATTTCTACATTTGCCACGGGTACGCGCACCCGGCTGCCGTTTTCCAGGCGGATTTCGACACCGCGAGCACGCACGCCGTTAGGAAAGCGTGTCAGGCCGGGCAGCAAGGCGACCACCCGCCCCGTCATGCCATGATAAGGTGCGCGAACGATGCGCACGGTGATCCCTTCGCTAAGTTCATCGACTGGAGGAGGCGGCGATGGTGCTTGCGCCGCCGGAGAAGGAATGACCACCAACGGGCGCTCTCTTTTGTATATCCTCGGTGCTTCAGCCAACACGGCGGCTTCGCGCCCCTCGCTGGTGCTCAACAGCCGAAAGGCCGCTTCGTCCATGCCGCTTTCGCCAAAACCGTCAAGTACCAGAATGGGGAACGTGGCCTTTTCTGCTGCCGGGAGAAGCGCAGCCCGCATCGTGCCCACAATGAGTGCCCGAACAGGGAGACTTTCTGCTATTTCCAACACGCGAGGGTTGTCCACATGCCCCGCAACCAGAACCAACCCGCGCAATTCTACCCCCAACACCTGAGGCGTCAACGCGTCACGCGGCGTTTTGGAGACCGTATGCAACAGGCCATATCCCAGACGACCATTGCCCCAAACACCATCCAGAATAGCCCCCGTGATGCCCAACAACACGCCGCGCTCCGGGAACACCTTGAGCACCTTTGCAGGCAGCCCTGCTGGCAGTTCCCAGGGCGGACGATATTCCTGAAGCAAGACGTAACCATCTCCAGCCAGCAGCACTTTACCATCCACAGGGGCACTGACCACCTTACGGATCAGCCCTGCTTTCTCCGCCAGCATGTCGCCCTTACGCACGGTCTCTTCCGGTTGGCAACGCAGCAACTGATCCGCCTCCTCGCGGGATATCCCCAGCGCCTGCGCTACATCAACCAAATGATAGCGCGGCTCCCGATAGGCTTCGGCAACGGCCTCTGTAGCCTTGACAAGTTGCCCCTGATTGACGACGACTTTTCCCGGAACAGGAAGCATTCGTTCTACCTGAACGGTGGCAAGGGGCATAATCCGCCGGGTGGGTCGGATGAGGTTCATGCGTTGCTCCTGCGATTGACCTTGCAAGAAGTATGCCTATCCACCTAAAACCTGGAGCCAATGATTGTTTTGCTCTCGTTGTTTACCAGGTCGGGTGGGAAGGATCACCGGACGCCCTCGGCCATCCATGACCAGCCCCAACGTGCTCCCGTGAACAGTTATCAGGCCGCGCTTGCCAGGGCCAAAACCCGCGTCCGCGCCATGGAGCGGGCGGACTTCAACCTCGGCAGTTTGGCCGGGGCGGAGGTGGAGGGCTTTGATCTGCCCGGTTTTGATCTCCAGGGAGCCTTTTTCACCGTTGCTCACGCTGACTTTCAGGCGCAAGATGGGTACACCGCTTTTACGAATGCGGTGAGCGGCGGTAATCACGGTGGCCAACGGAACGAAGTGATGGGATTGCAGGGTTTGCACCCCAAGGATGGGGTTGAGGTCGGCAGCAGCCCCCAATGAGGGCAGCAGGTGGTTCGTGTCCAGCACAAAGGTGGTCACGCCGCTGGGCTGGATGCCATCCAACAAGAGCAAAAGCGCCTGCGCCGGACTGGCCGCTTTGGTAAGGATGCTGCCAGAGGCCAGCACCGGCTCGAAAGAAGGCAACAGGGCGCCAAATTGCTGCCGGATGGATTGTGGGAAATCGCGCCAAATTTTGCGCATCCCTTCCCGCAGCACCTCCCGCGCCGCAGCCTGCTCGATAGCCAGTTCTTCTGCCGTCAAGGGCACGCTATCTGGATAGAGCGCCTTGTTGTACAAGTAATCCGCAACCGTATCTTCGTCGACGTCCACCGGCAGCCAGCGAAGGATAGACTGCAACGGTGTGCGGCGGAGAAGGGTGGGTAGGCTCTGCCCCAACCCCAACTCGGGTAGTGCCTTCAAAATGCCCCGACCGTTCCAGGCGGCTGCGATCGTCGTCGTTTCCGCCCCAAGATCAACACCCAACACACCCTTCGAGGGGTCGTAAATGCGACTGAGAAAGCGGATGACACGCTCAAAACCATACGCTGTGGGGTAGAAAACGCTGTGTCCTTTGAGCGGCGCAAGGAACGCTTGCAAGGCAGGCATTTGGCGTTCCCGCACGGTGCGAAAAACATCCAGAAGTGCTTCCTGGGCAGGGGCTATCTGTTCTTGTTCTGCCGAGGGGCGAAGGTTGGGCACAATCCGAAGGGGGACGATGCTCTCCAGTAATTCTTTGATTTTCGATTGGAGGCGGCTGTTGCCAGCATACAGCACCTCGGGGCGTTGACCGGGGGGCAAGAGGTAAGCCGCCAGACCAATAGCCTCAGCCGTCTGCAAAACGCTCTGGGAGGCTCCACCTTCCAAACCGCCCGCCATAATGATCACGTCCGGGCGCGCCCGCACCATGGCGTTGATGCGCCCTTCCATGTGCAGGCGATCGTTGAGGTGAAATTGGGCCACGATCTTGCCATAGGTGGTTTCGGCGAGGCGGCGCGCACTCTCCAGGGAAATTTGAGGCAACACGCCAGCAATGACCACCCGCAACGGCGCACCGCCAGAGAGGGTGAGCACCACTTGATCGACGCCCTGGGTATCTCCAGCGGGCATCACCAGTTGCCCTTCAAGATCCAACAATGGCCGCCGGGTGATTTCCTGCACCTCGCCAATTGCTCCTCGGATGCTTTCCAGCAGGCTGTCGTCGTGGCGCGTGGGCACAATGCCGATAGCGACCACGCGATAGCGGTCTTCTACAGCATCGAAAAGGATGGCGCGAGTATGCGTATGCCCAATGTCGATGGCGAGCAGGCTGTCGGCATCCACCAGCGAAGTTGCCATGAGACCTCTATCAGTGCGGGAGCAGGATGCTCAGAAATTGCCAGAGCTGGCCGATACTGGCGGCCAGTGCGGTTGCAGCAGCCAGCAGCACGCCAGCAAAAAGAGCGCCAAAAGCCACCGCGATGAACCATTGCCCCACCGTGGCCAGGGCAGTGATCCATGCGGCACGTTGCGGCGGGCGGTTGCGTTGCGGCCGGGCGCCAAAGTGAAAGTAAGCCAGCGTGGTAACCGTTCCCACCAGCATGAAAGCGCCGGTGACCAGGAACTCGAAGGGGCTGATGCCCTTTTGCGCCGCCAGATGGAGGTTGAGGGCGTCCATTGTGGCGACGGATTGGGGAAAGATCGTGCCTCGCACTGCCCCCCCCACAGCCACCGCCGCGCCTACACCTACCAGATAACCCACGGCCACATTGCCCCATCGGCTCACCTTCCCCCGCAGGGCTTTGGTGAGTAACAGGGCTACCAGCAGCAAGGGTACCAAGGCCAAGAGCTGACGTTGGAAGATCAAGGGGCGAAAAAGCATCGGCCACAGCACGCTACGCAGGGCAACTGCCCCACCGTAGCCCGCGGCGGCACCGATGAAAAGATACATTACCACTCGGAAGAGAGCCCAGTCGCCAAAGAAAACGTAACTCAGCACGCTGAGGGTAATGATAAAGGCAACCAGGGCGCTAAGCAGGGAGGCCATGTTATGCTTCCTCGTCGTCCAGGTCTTCGTCTTGCGGCAAGGTGGGGGCATTGCGGCGCTCTCGCCAGCCAAGCACAAGGTTGACGAGACCTGCCCCGGCGATGATCATAAGCCCCATCAGGGCAATATTGCTATAAGCGCCCCATTGGGCTTGTGCGGCAGCCGTAAGGGGGCGTCCACGGATGGCCTCATACGCCAATCCACCCACAATGCCGGTCACGATACCGCCGACCTGCTGAGAGGCCGTCTCGTAATAAGGTTCTACCAGGGGTTCGGCCTGGGTGCTGATGACCATCAAAAGCGGCGTGTGCTCTCCCAGCGCCGGGCGCACCTGTTCCACCCACGCCCGGGCCGTTTCGGGATCCTCGGTAATGACCAACACCAGGGAAAAATCAGCCGCGGTGTGAATGGTGCTCAGGAAGGAGGTGTTCCAAATTCGGTCATGACCGGCTGCATAACCAAATACCAGGCGAGGATGACGGGCAAAGGCATACAACCCCGCCGTGCCACCTGAAAGATAGCCCAGGTTGAGATAATGCTCGCTCTCCCGATAATCGCTGCCGAGCGCGGCAAAAAAATGAGAAATCAAGTCGGGGCCAGTGGGTTGCGTAGAAACAGCAACGATGCGGGCATGCTTGGCAAGCAAATCGGTGACCAGGGGAGCCGCGGCGGCTTCCATCTCGGCGCTGAAGGCAGGGGAATAATCCACAGCCACCAACACCGGTGCACCCTGGGGAACATCATCTATCAACCGCTGGGCAGCAATGGCCGCAGGTAAAACCCTACGCGGAAGAGGCGCCCGCAGGAACGGCAGGAAAAACGGCAAAAATGCCGCCAGCAGCATGAGCAAACCCACACTCCACCGTAGGACTTTCTGCTCTTTCTTGTCTGGCAGGGACGATGGAGGCAGGGGGCGGGACGATTCGGCAATCAAGTCCTGTAAAATGCGGGCTTGTCGTTCTTCTTCATCGCTCAGTTTGAGTTTTCCACCCAGCACGCCCACTTTGCCAGGGCGGAGGGTGGTCAGAGTAGGCGGCGCAATGACGCCCCGCAAACCAGCCAATGGCCCCTGGGTTTCTACCGGCTCCTCTTCATCAGTGGCGAGCACGGAGGTGGCGGCAGCCACGGGGCGCAGGGCTTCCAACCACGATGGCAGCTCTCCTTCCGTAAGCGGCTGGGCCACCTCTTCCTCGGCTGGGCTTTTTTCTCCAGATGCTGATTCTTCTTCCGGCGCAAGCATCTGCAGCCAGTCTGGCGTTTCGCCAAGCAATGCCTCGGCCAGTTCCTCGCTCTCGACAAATGGAGAAGCAGACAAAGACTCAGAGGGCGCCTCTACCAGTGGAGGCTGGTATGCACCCACCGACCCGTCGGGCAGAGCATTCTCTTCCTCCTCCGCCGCCCCTTTGGGCGCAGCGGCCTCCGCGGGCTCCCCGGCAGGCTCGGCGACCACCCCTTCAGCAAGCCAATCGGGCAGCACGGCTTCCTCCGCCTCCGCCGCGGATTGCTCCCCCGCCAGCCAATCGGGCAGGGCGCTCTCTTCCTCCTCCGCCGCCCCTTTGGGCTCAGCAGCTTCTGGGGGCTCCCCGGCGGAGGGCGCCGCTTGCTCTTCAGCAAGGGCAGCAACAGCCGATGCTTCTTCCTCCGTCCCCAATGATTTCAGCCAATCAGGGAGGTCTTCGTCTTCCTCCTCTTCAGCCCATAATGCCGCCAGCGGGTCATCGGCGTCGGGCTCCGGCGATGCAGATTCGCCCTCCGGGAAGGCACCCTCTGAACCATCGGCCTCCGTTTTCTCCCCCGGGAGAGGCAGGGTTTCTTCCTCCATTTCACTTTCCGCGCGCAGTTCTCGGATCCAGGGCGGCAACATGGCCTCCAACGCGCCGGTAGGCTTGGGTTGAGGAAGGTCGCCAGGCTGGATGGGCTTGAGGCGCGCGTGGCAATAGCGGCAGACTTCAGCGTCAGCCGGGTTGGGTTTTCCGCACATGGGGCAACGGATCTGATCGCTCATCTCATTCACTATAAGGCCGATCGCTTCCCAAGAGGATGCGCAAGCCGGTGGCGACAGTGCCCAAAGCGACGCCCAGCAGGATGCCGCGTGCACCGGCTGCTGCAGGCACCTGCGCCAACCAGGGGCGCAGCAGGTTACTCACAAAAGGCAGGCTGCCGACGCCAGGGATCCCAATGCTTCCCAGCAAAATAAGCACCGTTGTAGTGAGGAAAAGGATGGTGAACAACCCTGGCCGACGGCGCGGTAGCCGCACGGCTGCCACGGTCAGGCTCACGGCCAGCACACCCAGCAGGGCGACACTGGCAGGCAACAAAATCGCATCGAACAGCCACCGGGTAGGGAGGCTGGCAGGGGCAAAGTAGAAAGTAATGAAAAAGGTAGCCCACAGACTGAACACCAGCCACGCGCTGCCGACGCCGCGGCGAGCACGGATACGTGCCCAGTGGTGCTGGCTAAGGTTGACCATCCCCACGAACAACGCTGCACCAGCAAGGATGATCGCCCATTGGAGCAACAACATGCGCAGGCCGGTAAAAATACTCAACGGGATGAAATACCCCACCAACACGACGATGCCAACAGCCATGGCCACAGCGGTAGCCACCGGGGCTTTCATGGTAGCACCCCCACGAGTTTGGCGAGCGCGCCGCCCAGAATCACCACAACCAGCAGCCACCGAAAAATGTCCTGCGTCAGCAAACTGGTGCCGTGCAAACCGCCAGCCTGGAGATAAGCGCCGCTGGCAAAGACCTCTTCACCAATGAGGGATTCTTCGGCAGCCGCGTAGAGGACGGCTTGGGCGGCAATGTTCTCGCTCCCACCCACGGTAAGCGCCTGATGGCGCTCGCCGTTTTCGGCAATCAGAGCAACCTCAGGGCCAAAACTCCCTGCCAGGAAGTTGACAGCAACGTCGTCAGCGCCTGCCGTGAAAGCCGCGCCCGCAGCGTACGAAAAAGGCGTCAGTCCGCTTACCTGGCCGTAGATGGCTTTGTAGCGCCCGGTATGGCCTGCCGTGTGATAGGCACTGTGCAAAGTGCTGCGCGCCAAAATACCAAGGGGGCCAGTGCCGGCGGTCACAATGGCCGCACGGTCGCTCGCGGCACTGAGTTCCACCATTTTATGGGCAGCGCTCAACCCAGCGAAAGCAGAAGCCACTCGCGGGTGGGTGATCTCCCCGCGGCCCACGGAGATGTGAAGCCGCTTGCCAGATTCCACGGTAAGGTTGACCGCATGACGCAGATGGGTAAAAGCCCGCAAGGGACGCAGGTCGCGCCCTGGCCGCGGCTCCTTTACCACTCGCAGGACGACCAACAAAAGCGCAAACAACACCACAAAGGCCAGCCCAAGAACGCCTGTCAAGCCGGTAGTCAAAGAGATCATGAGGCGGCTCCTGGGGAGTGGAGGGTTTCCAGAAAAGTGCGTCGGGCCTCCTCATCGCTGAGTATGGCTTGCACGGCCTGAAGGGCATGCTGGGAAAGCCAAGGCGAGAGCAAAAACCCGCCGCCGGCAAACAATGCCGCGCTGAGGGGACGCAACGGGGCGAGAGCCATCAAAAAAGCGTCCACCCCTCCGGCCAAACCGTATTGCCGCAACGCCGTCGCCCAGCGTTGGAGGATGAGGGTTGTGTCCTCGGTGTCCATGGTTAACCAACCCACCCCGCGCCGCTCAGGTCGGACGAAGGCACGGGAAGATGATGCTTAGAGTATAGCATATTTTACCCCAGCAACGGCGGGGCAACATCCCCGAAAAGTCCCATCGGGTGCAAGCAAATGTCGTAGAAGCACTTCTCAGGATCTCACCCCTCCCCCGCCGCCTACGGCGGCCTCCCCCTCCCCTCCCTTACTGAAGGGAGGGGAGGGGGAAGGCGGAGGCTGTCCTGAGTGTCAACGAAGGACACGCCTCCGCCAGGGAGTGGGGAGAGATCTGGCCATACAATGGCCTTATCTACAACATTTGAGTGCACCCAGTCCCATCAACCCGGCGGCAGGGCACCGTAGAGGGTGCAATAGATGGCGAAGGTTTCGTAAATCCGGCGGATATAGTCACGGGTCTGGTCATAGCGGACGACTTCGAGGAACAGGTCGTCGTCGCCGTGGGCCAGTTTCTGCCAGGCGGCAGCATTGCCGGGGCCGGCGTTGTAGCCCGCCAGGGCGGCGAACAAATCGCCGCCGAGGTAGTCGCGTTGACGCGCCAGGTAGTGAGCGCCGTAAGTGATACTCACCTTGGGACGGTAGAGGTCGGCGGTGGTGAAATCGGGCGGCCAATGGGTCTGCTGGTAGATTTCCTGCGCGGTGGCAGGCATGAGTTGCATCAGACCACGCGCGCCCGCCGAGGAACGGACAAAACCTTCGAAGAGCGACTCTTGCCGCAGCACGGCCATCAAGAACAACGGATGGAAATCGTAAGCCTGGGCGATGGGCACGACCAAATCGGCGTAAAAAGGGCCAAACCGCAGGTGGGAGAAATACGGCGGCGCGGTGAGCGCCGTCTGGTCGTCGTAGCCAGCCAGGTCGAGCACGTGGCGGGCGGCAAACACCGCGCTGCGGTAGAGGCCAATCTGGCGGAAATACTCGGCCAGGCGGAAAGTGGCGGCGGGGTCGTCGGCCACCGCGTGGCGCAGGTTTTCGAATTCGGCTTTTGCCTCTTCGTACATCCCCAGGCGCCACAATTCGCTGCCGCGCACGAAGCGCAGGTCGCTGGCCAGCGGGCCGGGGGAGAGCAGGCTGGCAGGGGCGTCGTTCAGGTGAAAAGTGGCCTGCACCCACTGGGCGGCCTGGCGGCGCTCGGTTTCCCAATCCACCGTGAGGTGGTACGCGGGGGGCGGGGTAAAGGGCTGGCGATCGTGCAACAGGTCGCGGGCGCGCACGCCGTAGTAACCGGTGGGGTCGGCGGCTGCGGCGCGCTGCCAGGCGACGCGGGCAGCGCTTCGGTCGCCAGTGGCGGCATAAAGTTTGCCCAGCCAAAACGACGTCGCGGCCACATCTTCCGCCCCCGCGGCGTGATCGGCAGCCTCTTGCAAGGTGGCAATGGCGGTGGCATCGCTGCCCAAGCGATGGCGGGTGATGGCGGCGAGGAAGAGAGCGCGAAAAGTGTAGTTAGAGGTAGGGTATTCCTGCGCAAGCCGCTCCCACAGCGCCGCGGCGCGGGCAAGATGCCCCGCGCGTTCTTGCACGCGAGCCGCGTCGAAGAGAAACTCGGCAGCGCGCGGGTGGGCAGGCGCCTGTTGCACAAAGGCCAGCAGCGTTTCGGTGGCCTGGTCGTACAAATCAAGATACGCCCATTCGGTATAAGCCTTTTGCTCCCAGGCTTTGTCCCAAAAGCGGCTTTGGGGGTAGCGGGTAATCAGCGTTTGCCAGGCCGTAGTAGCGTCGAGGTATTTACCCATTGCCCGCAGCGCCAGCCCTTTGTAATAGAAGGCGGTATCGCTGCCACCGGGTTGGGCGCTAATATAACGGTCGAAGGCCTGAACCGCCACGCCGTATTGCCCGGCGAAATAGTCGGTCAGACCACGATGGAGGTCGTTGACCGGCACGCTGCCCTTCACCAGTTGGGTCAGCGCCAGGTACGCCTGATAGGCCGCAGGGTAATTGTCCACAGCGTCGAGGTAAGCCTGATGGGCATGTTCGGTGTCGCCCAAAGCGGTGTAGGCCTGGCCGAGATACCAATCGAGGACGGCGCGACGGTAGCCGTTAGCGTCGCTCTGGTAAAGGGCGTGATATTCGGCGATCGCGGTGGTCAGATCGCCCAGCATATGATGGGCGCGGGCAATGCCAAGTTTGATACCATAGACGCGATCTTCGGCAGGAGAAGCCTCGAGGGCAGCCTGATAGGCAGAGATGGCGCCGTGGTAGTCACCGGCGTTGAAACGGTTGTCTCCCATCCATTCGTAAAGATAGGCATCGATGTAGCCGGGGCGGTGTTGCAAGAAGCCCTGGAAAGCCTGCGCAGCCTCGGTGTAGCGTTCCAGGGCGCGATAGGTCTGGCCGAGGTAAAAGTAGGCATCAATGGCCGCCGTCGTGTCAGGATAGGACGTGATCACAGCACGCAGCGTGGTCAGGGCATCGGCATAGTGGCGGGAAAGGAGCGCCAGCCGCCCCAACCCCAGTTGGGCTGCGGCCTGGATTTGCGGCTCCGTACTCTGCTGTTGCGCCTGGTGAAAGGCCTTCTGAGCCGTTTCCCAATCGCCTTCGAAGAGGGCGCGCTGCCCGGCCTCCAGCCAGCCGGAAGGCTGGGGCGTAGGGGTAGGCGTAGGGGTGGGCGTGACGGTGGGTGTGGGCGTCAGCGTAGCCGTGGGCGTGACGGTCTGCGTGGCCGTCGGCCACCACGCCCCCCCGCCCGCGGGGAGGGTGCAGGCCGTGACAAACAAAACCAGGAAAAGCAAGCAAGGCAACAAGCGGTCGCGTTTCGTGAGCATAACTATTTCAGCGAGAGGGCTGGTGGTAAGATAGCCATAGTATACCAGCCAGCAGACGCGGATGAAAGCAGTACCGTCTCAGAGCCTTTTTCGCCTGCACATTTTCCCACAATGGTGTACAATAACATCAACGTTCGCGCCCAACCGGCACAATAGCGGGAAAACTCAGCGCATCACACAGGGGTGCAACATGGGCAAATTCTTACGACCTCGGCTCTTCGTCGTCCTGGCGGCGCTGGTGCTCGTCGCCGCGGTGGGTTTTGGCACGGTTTTGCGGGGGGGGGGACAGGCCTCTCTGTAAACTGAGCCACGCTTTGGGCGTCTCTTCCGCCTGGGCAGGCTGCATTCCCGACCAGGACCCCTACTGCCCCTCCGGGTGCTGCATGGGCACCACCCGGTACGACATTCCCACCGGCTGCGCCTGGCAAGGCGGGCAATGCCGCCCCACCGGCTACAACCAGGCCACCCTCACCTGCACCAGCGGCTGCCTGACCTCTTCGGTGGCCTGCGGCGTGGTCAACGGCCAATGCCAACTGGTGCCCCACGATGTGACCTGCTGCACCGACCTCCCCACCCCCACCCCGCCGCCCCCGCCCGTGCTCACCCTGGAATTCCAGTGCGCCACGTGGGGCATCGGCGGCTGGTGCCGCCAGGGCGGCACCCTCCAAGCCACCGGCACCGACCCCTCCGGCGGCCAGATCACCGTCGACGGCAGCCTGGGCGACCCCGCCTCCACCTCCATCCACTGCCAGGGCAGCGGCAGTTGCACCGCGACCGTCCCCCTTCCTGAAGGCCAAGGCACCGCCCATGTCACCGCCACTTCCCAATACGGCCAGGCGCAGGGCGACCAGCCCTGGCAATACGACCCCACCCCGCCCCAACTCACCTTCGCCTTCAGCCCCGCCGCGCCGGACGGCCACAACGGCTGGTACGTCACCGCCCCCACCCTCACCCTGCACGGCAGCGACGCCACCAGCGGCCTCGCCGCCCTTCGCATCTCCCCCGACGGCGGCACCACCTGGCAGCCCAGCCCGTGGACCCTTCCCGACGGCCAGTTCACCCTCCTCTTGCAGGCCATCGACGCCGCCGGCAACATCACCCAGGCGCAAACCGCCGTGCGGGTCGACACCACCCCGCCCCAAATTGCGCCCTCCATCCCTCCACCCGACGGCCAGAACGGCTGGCACATTTCGCCTTTCATCGTCCAGGTGGGCGGCCAGGATGCGACCAGCGGGGTGGCCGCCGCCGAGATCGCCCTCGACAACGGCCCCTGGCAGCCCGCCCCCCTCACCATCGCCGCCGACGGCGTGTACGCCCTGCGCTTCCGCCTGACCGACGCCGCAGGCAACACCGCCCAGGCCGGCCCCGAACAGGTCCGCCTCGACACCACCCCGCCCCGCGCCGCCTGGGGCCCCGCCTGGCAGCAACCCCTGGCCTGCACCTCGGCCCTCAGCGGCACCCTCGACGATGGGCCGGGCAGCGGCGTCGCCGGCGCGGCCCTCTCCTGGGACGACGGCGCGACCTGGCTCCCCCTCACCCTCAACGCCCAGGGACGCTGGTCGCTGCAGCCCGACCTGCGCGCCTGGCCTTCCGGCAGCCATCAGGCCGTGTTGAAAGCCTGGGACGCCGCCGGCCTGCAGGCCGCCTACCGCCACACCTTTACCGTCGCCAACCCCGCCCCCCACATCGTGGTCGCCCCGCTGCACGCCGACGCCCGCTGGAACTTCTGGGAAACGCTGACCTACGAGGTGCGCACCACCTGCCTGCCCATCGCCCGCATGCGCATCGTGGTGGAAGGCCCCCA
>JALSPT010000104.1 GCA_026985785.1 Anaerolineales bacterium | reverse complement strand
TCAACGAACAGGAATTTGAAATCGAAATTTTAGATGAACGGCACGTTGCCGTCAACGGCAAGGTCTATGAAGTGGATTTGACCACCATGAGCAACCAGCCGCTATATTCGTTGCTGGTGGACGCCCGTTCGTTCGAGGCCTACGTTTACCAGGCCGAGGGGCAATGGCAGGTGCTGATGGGGGGCACGCTGTACGAAGTGACGGTGGAAGACGAGCAGATGAAACGCCTGCGCGCCGCGGGCGGCGGTGGGGGGAGGGACAAAGGCCCCTTCTTGTTGAAAGCGCCCATGCCCGGGCTGGTGGTCGCCGTGCCGGTGGAAGAAGGACAGGAAGTGGCCAAAGGCGACGTGCTGGTAGTGCTGGAGTCGATGAAGATGCAAAACGAACTCAAATCGCCGCGTGCCGGGAAGGTCGAAAAGGTAAGGGTGTCTGCCGGCCAAACGGTGGATCAAGGTGAAGTGATGGTCACGGTGGTGTAAGATAGCCAACGGATGGCGGCTATCCTGCTCGATTGCCGTGCCGTGAGGCCGCGGCGCGAAAACCGATGTGCCGCCGGAGTTTTGGTATAATCCCCAGCGACTTCATTTTCAGGGAGAGGAACCATGATTGATGTGAACGATCTGCGAAAGGGTGTGATATTCGAATTGGATGGCAACCTTTATCGGGTGCTGGATTACCATCACCACAAGCCGGGGCGCGGCAAAGCGACGATTCGCGTCAAAGCGCGCAATTTGCGTTCGGGAGCAATCATCGACCGCACTTTCCCTTCCGGCAATCAGGTACAGGACGTCCAACTTGACCACCACAACGCCCAATACCTCTATACCGATGGGGAGTATTACCATTTTATGGATAACGAAACCTTCGAGCAATTTGCCATCCCCGCGAGCGTATTGGGCGAGGCGGCCAAATTCCTGAAAGACGGCATGGAGGTCAAATTGACGTTCTACAAGGGAGAGCCGCTGGATGTGGAGTTGCCCATCACGGTGGACATGGAAGTGGTGCAGGCCGAGGTGGCCGTGCGCGGCGATACGGCTACCGGTGTGACCAAAAAAGTGGTCACGGAGACCGGGCTGGAAGTGCAGGTGCCGGCTTTTGTGAAGCAAGGCGATGTGATTCGGGTGGACACGCGTACAGGTGCGTATGTGACCAGGGTTGGCTAAGCTTGCCATTGGCTGGTGCTCAAACGCCGCCCTGCCTGGTTTTCTTGCAGGGCGGTTTGTTGTCCTAAGCGCGCCGGACGTGCTTGGTGGGTATTACCGATGAACGTGACGAGGTACAGCGGCTTTTGCCGCGTGGGGCCTCGTCGTTTTTTTCATAGATGGCTGCGATTTGGGCTGGAGAGCGCGCCCGATGGCGGAACTGGATGGCTGGAACTGGCGTGGCTGGGTTGCCAGGCGGCGCCTGGCTGTGGAGCAACCTATGCGGTTGCCGGGGGACTCTTGCTAACTACGCTCATGAGCAGGAGTTACGCAGTTGCATCACGAGCACGGTTTTCCAGATGCTCAGGCTCCCCTCCTCTCCCTTTGGGAGAGGAGGGGGTGGGGGAGGTGAGGGCGGAAGAGATGGTTTGCCCTGTTTTTTGCCCTCACCCCTCCCCATCTCCCGGAGGGAGATGGGGAGACAGGCCTTGACTGCTGAGGTGAGTGCACAACCTGCATGGATGTTCTCCAAACTGCGTAAGTCCTGTCATGAGAGGGCGTCGGGGCAGGCAGGTGGTAAAATCCGGCCGCAGGAGGCCGGCGATGCGTGTGTGGTGGTGGTGGGTGTTCTTTTTCGTTTTGGGGGCGCTGGTAGGGTGCGGGCGGGCACCTTCGGTGGGTGCGCCGGGTGCTATCGTTCTGCCTGCGCGCAGCGCAACGCCTGCTGCGCCATTCACGACGATACCCCCTTCCACCCCGCCGGCGACCGCGACGCCTTGGCTTTCCCCTACGCCCGACGCGACGCCCGACAAGTGGTCGTGGTGGGTACATGGCACCCGTTTGCGCGGCGCGAACATCTACCAGCGGCGCGTGTTCCCGGAACTGGACGGCACGACCTTCCTCGGCCCCGGCCCGCTGGGCCCGCCTTACACCCAGGCCGATTTCGATGCCTTAGCGGCGCAGGGGGCGAACTGGGTCAACCTCTCGGTGCCCGGCCTGTTTACCGTGCAGCCGCCGTATGCCCCCGACCCCGCGGTGGTGGCGGCGGTGGATCGCCTGCTGGCGATGGTGGCCAGGGCGCACTTGTGGGTGGTGCTTTCGGCGCGCACCGGGCCAGGACGCAGCGAGTTTTCCATTTTGCGAGAGGGGGCGGGTGATTGGTTCCCGCGAAAGTATCTGCTCGAAAGCGTATGGCGGGACGCAAAAGCGCGGCGCGCATGGGCGGCGATGTGGCGCTACACCGCGGCGCGTTATCGTGACAATCCCGTCATCGTGGGCTACGATTTGATGGTGGAGCCTAACGCCAACGACATTGTGGGCGCATGGGATCCCCAGGCGTTCATGGCGCGTTATGGCGGCACGGGGTACGACTGGAACACCTGGTACCCCGACCTGGTGGCGGCCATTCGGGAAGTCGACCCTGAGACGCCCATTTTGGTCGGCTGCATGGGCTACAGCAGCCTCGATTGGCTGGCGACCATGCAGCCCGTGGATGCGCGGCGTGTGGTTTACACCGTGCACCAGTACGCGCCGTTCGCTTACACCCATCAGAGGCCGGAGGACCACCGGCCCTATCCGGGACGGTTCGATTTGGACGACGATGGTCAGCCGGAAACCTTCGACCGCCGCTGGGTGATGGACAATTTGCAAACCCTGGCCGCTTTTCGGGCGCGAGTGGGCGCGCCGGTGGCGGTCAACGAGATGGGGGTGAAGCGTTGGGCACCTGGGGCGGCAGATTTCATGCGTGATCAGATGGCGGTGTTGGAAGGGTTGGGGGTCAACTATGCCGTTTGGATGTGGTATCCTGCCTGGCCGCCGTTGGCCGAGGGCGACCACGACTTCAACTTTCGGCTGGGGGATGAGCCCGACCACCGCACCGACGTGCCCAACCCTTTGTGGGCGGTCTATCGCCGTTTCTGGCAGCGCAACGAAGCGAGCCCTTAAGAGCCTATCCGGAAAATCTCACGGCTGATGTCATCGCGAGCCTCAACGGGGCGAAGCAATCCCCCTCCTCGTGCTGAGTTTTACCTATATTTTGGCAACGGTGGCCGTT
>JALSPT010000103.1 GCA_026985785.1 Anaerolineales bacterium | reverse complement strand
GTCAGTTCCATGATCTCCGCTCGCGTGGCAGCCTCCAGCGCGGCCAGATCCGCTTGGTGCTCATAAGGGATGATCATCAAATGCCCCGTCGTGTAGGGATAACGGTTGAGCATCACGAACGCCCGTTCCCCCCGATAAACGATCAGATTGTCAGGCCCATCGGCTTGCTGAACGGCTTTACAAAACACGCAACCTTCTTCGCGAATGTGGTTCTCGATGTATTCCATCCGCCAGGGCGACCAAAGATACTCCATATTGCAGCCTCGCAGTCACAAGATGCCCTAATTGTAGCAGATTTCCCGGCAAACCACAGCCGTAAAACGCTGCGATTCCCCTCAATTCCCCGTCGTGACATGAGGTCGGAGCGTCTCCAGCAAAGTTGGACCAATGCCTTTGACGTTGAGCAGGTCATCCACCTTTCGAAAGGGGCCATGCGCCTCACGGTATGCAATGATGCGCTGCGCCAGCGTGGGGCCGATTCTTGGCAGCGCCTCCAACTCCTCGGCCGTGGCGGTATTGATGTTGATTCGGGAAACGGCATCCTCTGGACCAGCCGTAGTGAGCGGCACGACGGTGGGCACCTGCACCACGGGGGTGGGCGTGTGGGCCGCGGGAACAAAGATGCGTACCCCATCTTGCAACATCGCCGCCAAATTGACGGCCTCCGGCACCGCGGCAGGCAAAAAGCCGCCTGCCGCCGCCACCGCATCGCGCACGCGACTGCCCCGCGGCAGCGTATAAACCCCCGGATGCCGCACCGCGCCCACCACATCCACGACCAAAGGCGCCTGTGTTGGGGTAGGTGGCGGCGGGAGCAACGTGATCGGCTCACCACGCGGCGGCGAGGCTATCCATAACGCTACCCCTGCCAACAACACGCCGACCAACACTCCTATTGCCTCATCTACCCAGCGCGACATCTTCCCCTCCTGCTTTTTGGAAAATTATACCCCCCACCCAGCGGCTTTAACCAAAAAGAGGCCTGGCTATATGCCAGGCCTCTTTTTGTATCAGCCAACGGCTTTTTTACAGAGCGTTCACAGCGTTGCTGAACACGTTACCGATGGTCGGGCCCAGAATCGCCAGGATAGCAATCACGACAATAGCCACGAGCACAAGAATCAATGCATATTCCACGAGGCCCTGACCTTTCTCTTTCGGCGCAAACAACATGGCAATTCACCTCCTTTCTCTAAGAATTACCCTTAAGGGCTGTTTGCATTATACCATCTTGCGCCGTTCCGAATGTATCAAAACGTTGCAATTTCATTTCAGCTACTCTTCAGGAGCTAAAACCTCAAAAGACACCACCGTCGACCCCGGCTCACTGCTCACCGACATGCTGCCGCCCAACATTTCGACACGGTCGCGCAACAACCGCAAGCCGATCTCCGTTCCCCGTTCGATCGCCATTTCATCTACTGGCGTACCGTCGTCTTCCACAGCCACCTTCACCTGCCGCTCTTCCAGCGTCAACCGCACGGTCACATGCGCTGCCTTTCGGTCATGCAAGGCCACCGAAACCAATTCTTGAATAGCGCGAAACACAAAGACTTCCAAGTACGAGGCATAGCGCCGCTCCTGCCCTAAAATTTCGGTCTTTACCGCCGCATCCACCTGGCGGTCGAGCGTTTCCAGATAACGATTGACCGTAGGTACCAGCCCCAGGTCATCCAGCATCATTGGCCGCAACTCAAAAATGAACTCTCGCACCTGCTGGAACGTAATCGCTGCCGAAGATTTCAATGCCTGTAATTCTTCGCGCGCCCTGTCAGGGTCCACCTCGAACAGCCTGCTGGCGATTTCCGTCTGGAGAATGAAATTGGAAAGCGCCTGGGCGGGCCCATCGTGCATCTGGCGGGAAAGGCGCTGGCGTTCAGCCTCCTGCGCCTGCACCAGCATCTCCAACACAGCCAGTGCGCTCTTCCCCTCCCCCTCAGAAGCCTCGGGCCGTGCAGAGGCCGCCGCCTGAAGGGCGGTCAGCGTTTCTTTGAAGCGCCCCAAAGTCTCATAAACCTGTTGTAGTTTCTCCAACTGCCCGCGCATGATCAAATATCGTTGCTGGGCCTCGAGGGCGGTTTCACAGGCTTTGACCAATTCTTCCCACTGTTGCCGCTCGCCCATCTGCCGCGCATAAGCCGACACCGAGGCACTCTTTTGCCCCAAACGGTTCACTTCGGCCTGGCTCTGCTCCAACATCAGCGCCACCTCGTGGGCTTCGCGCTCGATGTCTCCAATGGCCTGGGACACCAGTTCCTCCAAAGAGGGCTGCTGCTGCGCTCCCGGCTGGGCCACACTTTTTTGAGGCGTTCCCGCAGGCAATTCGTTCATCGTCACCACCTCCGCCTTTTAGTCCAGTCGCACCCAACCCCGCTGCAAAGCATACACAGCCGCCTGGGTACGGTCGTCCAGATTCAATTTTCGCAAAATAGCCGTCACATGGTTTTTGACCGTTTGCTCACTGATGTCGAGCGCCTGGGCAATGGCCCTGTTGCTCATCCCCTGCGTCAATAGCCGCAACACTTCCATCTCTCGGGGCGAAAGAGAAGTTTCAGCGGCGTGATCCTCCAACCAACGAATGCGCTCCGCTTCGCTCATGACCTGCCTATTGACCACATAGCGCCCTGCTGCCACGTGACGCACTACATCAACAAGCCAGCCCGGCGGCACCTCTTTGCTGACGTACGCCGCCGCCCCTTCCGCCAGGGCCTGCCGCTGCTGCACGCCATCATCATACGCCGTCAAGAGTATGATCCGCGTGGGCAGCCGCTCGCGACGCGCCGTGCGCACAATTTCATGCCCGTTGATATCCGGCAGGTTGACATCCACAAGCGCGACGTCGGGCTGCAAACAACGCATGACCTCCAACGCCGCCCGCCCCTGCGCTGCCTCTGCCACCACCTCCAACCCATCCTCTGAGGACAAAACGTCATACAATCCCCGCCGAAAGAGGGGATGATCATCCACAATCAGCAAGCGCACACTTTTCATGCCCAAAGTATAGCACAACTACCGCCAACGATAAACCATCATATGCTCCCCGCCCAATCTTGGCCCCCAACCCTGAGGATTGAAATACAACACCGGCAATCCCGTTGCCAAATGCCGATACCAGTGCGGGAAAACCACCAACACCGCCGCGCCCTGCCGGTCGAGAAAAACCCGCAATGCTGCTTCGTCGCGGATGAAAGGAATCACCTGCGGCGAAACCAGCCCGGCCATATCCACCAAGGGAAAAGGCGTAAAGTAGCCCACCGCCCCAATGTCATGCGCGGCCACCACGGTGTGAGGCGGCAAATGCACGGCCATCCACTGCGCCGTATCCACCATTTCACTTTCGATCAGCGCCACATCTTGCGCATACGCCCGCCCCCCAAGCACGAGAAAACCGCCCATGGTGACCGCGAGTGCCGCCGCCCACAACCGCGAGACCACCCAGCGCCCCGTCAAACGCCCTTCCCAAGCAGACCACAAACCAGCCCCCCCGGCAAGCCCAAACCACAACAGCACCGGCAGCACCGGAAGCACATAGCGCCCATGCTGATAGGCCACCGGCAGGCGAACGACATACGCGCCGACATGCCCCACAGCCCAAACAGGAGCAATCCACCGCCGCCAACGACCCTCTCGCGCCTGCGCCATCGCGTGCCACACGCCCGTGGGCAGCAACAGCGCCCCGCCGCCCACCAACAACGGCGCTCCAACTCGCCATGCCCTACGCACCCACGGCAACCGACGCAGCGCGGCGTACTCCGCTTGTTTGGCGTAAAAAGTGTTCGGCCACGGATGCCCCGCCAGAGCATAATTCAAAGCCAAATAAGGCAAAAACACGACCGCGAACCCCGCCACCATCTTCACCGCTTCGCGCCAGGTGCGCGCAACCGCCACTTCCACGGCCAAGGCGACGCCCAACAACAAAATCGCCTCGGGGCGCACCCAGGCCATCACCCCCACCGCCGCGCCCCACAGCCACGCTTGCCTCTTGTCTCTCCAGCCCTCCCCCGCCCACAGGGCCAGCACGAACATCCCGGCAGCGAACAACAGCGTTTCCATACCCGATAGCGCCGCCCACACCAGGTGCCACGCCGCGCCCATCACAGCCCCCGCCGCCCACGGCCACACACCATCCCACTGCGGAAACACCCGCCGCCACCACGCCCAGGCCGCCACGCTCAGGCCGGTGAGCGTCGCCCACCCCAAACCGGCGCTCCACACCAAAGGCGACACACCTAACACCTGCCCCATCGCCTGCAACAGCACCCACAACGGCGCCGTTGCCCCTGCCGACGGCGCACCAGGCCGATAAGCCCATTCTCCCCACAGGGCTAAATTGCGCGCATAAGTCTGGTGTATCCAGGCGTCATCCAAGGGAAAACCCCAGCGATAAGTGCGCGCCGCCAGCCAGACAAACAACGCCATGCCCACCGCTGCCCAAAGCGCAAAGCCCCCCACGGCAACCAGCCATGCTCGCCTGCGCGCGCTCATGGCTTGTCCTCCAAAACGAACACCGGCGTATAGCGGTCGGCCATGCCCAAAAAGCGCCACGGCGCGGGGATGGTGGTGGGATGACAATAGGCGTGACGCAGCGGGCGCGGCTGATTGGCCTCCAAGAGCATGTACCGCGCCCCATAACGGCGGGCAACCGCAGCGGCCTCAGCCGCTCCGCCTTCAGGAATGGCCAACGTCGGGCGGTGCGTCACCCACGTAAACCCCGGCGGATTGTTGACCAGGATCAACGCGTCCGAGGGCACGCCCAAACCCGCAAGACCGGCATCGAAGCGGGCATAGGCGCGAGCCTCCTTGTCCCACACCGGGGCGGTGAAATCCCCACCGACCACCTCGCGGTAAGTCACGGCAAACGTCAGCGCAGCCGTCACCGCCACCAGCCCCCAGCCCAGCACGCGAAAGGCCTGGGAGGCATGCCAGCCACGCCAGGACGCCAACCGTCGGACGGCCACGGCCAACCCCAACGGCGCCAGCGCCCAAATCAGCGGCTGCAACGGCGTGGCCGCGTGGAAAAAGCCCCCCCGCTCGCCAGCAAAGGGGAACACCGCACTCATCACCCCCCACAACGCCAGCCACATCGCAGCGCCAATCACCACCCGCCGCTCCCGCCGCAGACGCCATCCCCCCACCACCGCAAACGGCAGCCAGATCACCTCCCCCTCCACCGCCACCGCCGAAAGCAAGTTCGTGCCTGCAGCGTGGAGGCGCGCCCCAAAAATGTTCTTCAAACCGGAAGCCCACCAATGGGCAAACGTCAACCGGTCGGCTGGATAGGCAAACAGGTCGTTGTAGTTCGTCAACCACAAGGCGCGCCAGCCGCCAGGGGCAAACGGTGCACCAAAAGCCGCCAGGTTGCGCCCCATCCACGGCAACATCAGCACTGCATACCCCAACAACACCTGGGCATAAGGAGTCAACCGCCGCCGCCCGGCCAGCCACAGGCCGCCCCAGGCCGCCAGCAGCCACAGCACCCCCTCGGTGCGGGCAAGGTGCAACGCCCCGGCCACCACGCCCAAAGCCAGCGGCAACCACCCTCCCAGCCCCCGCGCCATCGCCTTGCTGCCCAAGCGCAGCGGATGCAGCCAGTCGTCCAGCCGCCATCTCTCCGGCCAGCCCACCAACAGGAAAAACAGCGCGCCCAACACCAACAACGGCGTAAACGTTTCCGGCACGGCCAGGTATCGCAAATAAAAACCCGAAAATACCGCCAGCGCGCCGCTCATCCAGGCCAGATCACGCCGATGGGTGAGATGCCACGCCAGCAAAGCCGTCAACGGCGGCACGAGCAACGCCAAAAGCAGAAAAAACAGGCGCGCCGCGGCAAAGCCGCCGTGAGGCAAAGCACGATACCCCCACGCGGCCACCACCGCGGGCAACGGCTGCCAATACGCAAACGCCGGATGAGGCACGCCCGAGGGGTTGTCGAGGTAATTCCACAAAAAAGGCTCGCTGGCGTCCCCCTGCGCCAGGCGCTCCCCCATCAGCGTGTAGTAATCGGCATCCATGTAGCCGGGGCTGTGTTGAAAGAACATCACCGCCCCCACCACCAACGCCTGTAACGCCACCAACAGCGCCAGGTCCCGCAGTTTCATCGGCGCTTACTCCTCGGTCAAAAAAGGGAGCACGGCGCGCGGCCGCGTCGTCCACCAGCGGATGGTATACAGCAACACCCCCACGAGCAGCGGCAACCCCAAATACGCCCCCAACGAGGGCCAACGCGGCGACAACAAATCCTGCCCCCAGAGCACGGCAGGCACCAGCCAGAGCAAAACCAGCACCGCCGCAGCCTGCCGCCCATACCGTCGCCAATGGGTCGTCCAGTAAGCCATCAGCAACACCAACGACGGCACCAGCAACACCTGGTCGGCCACCACCACCCGTGTGCCCACCAACAAAGCCCCCCAAAGGGTCAGCGCCAACACCCATACAGCCTGCGTCACCTCGCGCCCCCACGCCGCGACCCACTCCCCCATCACCACGAGCGCCACCAGCAACCGAAAGGCCCACGCCACCTGCCGCCCCACGCCGGGCACCGCCGCGGCCAGTGCCAGTTGGGGCGACATGGTGGGCGGGAACGCCATTTTCAAGCGCAAAACATCCACAGGCCAGGCAGGCAAAAACCACCACGAAACCGCCAGTAAGGCCATCGTGAGCCCCCAGAAACCGCCCCACAATCGCCAGCGCCGCCGCGAAGCCGCCCATGCCAGCGCCCACACCGTTGCGCCCACGGCCAGCTCCGGGCGCACCCACGTCAATGCCAGCAGCGCGCCGGCCAGGCCATCTCGCCCATCCAGCAGCGCCGCCAGCGCCACGGTTGACAACACCGCCACCATCACCGCCACATCCGCCCGCCACAACGCCCAAATCGCACCATAGCCCCCCACCGCAGCCATTACCAGCAGCACTTTTTCCCCGCCGCGCGGCTGCCACCCCACGCTCCGCGCCAGCCAACGCGCCGCCCCCAACAATCCTACACCCCCACCTACCAGCGCCACGGCCCGCGCGACAGCAAAATCTCGCACCAGCGCCAGCGGAACGAACCACACCAGCGCGGCATGAAAAGGGTATATTTGCGGAGAAAACGGCACGCCGTCTTGCCGGGCGCGCCCATAGAGGAGCGCCAGCAGCCGGTAAGGATCTTCGCCACGGAACAAAAAAGCCCGCATAGCCTCCCACGGATAGCGCAACGCCTCCCCACCGGACGTTCGGTGGCTCAACCAAAGCGCAGCAAAAGCCACCGCGCCAACGACAGCCCCCCCTGCGAGCGCAATGCCGAGCGCCCGTAGCCAGCCCGCAGCCCATCTCCCTCGCTGGCTATGCATCGCTCTCGCCCTCTTCGTCAGAAGGTGTCTGCCCGCCCTCGCGTACCACAAACGGCGCATAGCGCGCCACCAACCTGCCCGGCAGCCTCCCACGGATACGCACCCCGCCGCGGTGGTGCTGCGCCTCTTCCACCTGCCCCATTTCATGGAAAAGGGCAATCAATCCTCCCTCTTCGTAGGGCAACTCCACCGTCACCGGCTCATAAGTCTCGTACAAGCGCTCACCCACCTTTTGCAACAAACGGGGCACGCCCTCGCCGGTCAGCGCCGAAATGGCCACCGCACGCGGAAACGACGCCAGCGCTGCCGAGGCGGCTTCGGGCGAAGGCAGCAAATCGATCTTGTTGAGCACGGTCAGAACGGGAATGTGCCCCGCGCCAATGTCGTCCAAAGTCCGCAGCACGGCCTCGGCCTGCGCCGAGACGTGCGGATGGGTAATGTCCACGACGTGCAGCAAAAGGTCGGCCTCGGCAATCTCCTCCAGCGTAGCACGAAAGGCCGCCACCAGCGAAGTAGGCAATTTCTGGATGAACCCCACCGTGTCGGTAAAGAGCGCCAGGTGCCCGCCGGGGAGTTCGACGCGGCGGGTGGTGGGGTCGAGGGTGGCAAAGAGTTGGTCGGCGACGTACACATCCGCCGCGGCGAGGCGGTTGAGCAAAGTGGACTTGCCGGCGTTGGTGTACCCCACCAGCGCGACTACGGGCAAGCGGTTTTTACGGCGGCGGGCGCGATGGCGCTGCCGATGGGCGCGCACCTTCTCCAGTTCCCGCCGCAAGTTCGCCATCCGCCGGCGAATATCGCGGCGATCCACTTCCAACTGGCGCTCACCGGGGCCGCGCAGCCCTACCCCGCCCATGCGGCCGGCGCGCCCGCCACCGCCGCCGGTCTGGCGCGCCAAATGCGTCCAGGCGCGGGTGAGGCGCGGCAGGCGGTACTCGTACTGGGCAAGTTCCACCTGCAAAGCGCCCTCACGC
Source organism: Anaerolineales bacterium (assembly GCA_026985785.1). GTDB lineage: Bacteria > Chloroflexota > Anaerolineae > Anaerolineales > DRMV01 > DRMV01. Next base: position 4,163 of record JALSPT010000103.1, on the reverse strand, counting down.
GTGCGGGCGTGTTGAGCGAAAATATCCAAAATCAACGCCGTCCGATCGAGGATGCGCACTTTCTGCCCAAAATAGTTTTCCAGTTCGCGCAAATGGCGCGGCGAAAGTTCGTCGTCGAAAATCACCACATCGGCCTGAAATTCCTCGACCAGTGCCTTGATTTCCTCCAGTTTGCCGGGGCCAACAAACGTTTTGGGATAAGGCCGATCCAGGCGCTGGGTGGCCTCGCCCACCACCTCCAGACCCGCTGTTTCCGCCAGCCGCGCCAGTTCGGTAAGCGATTCTTCCAAAGGCAAAAGTTGGGGCTTCCCCCGCAGGGAAACCCCAACCAAGAAAGCCCTCTCGCGGGGAAGACGCGTTGGCTGCGTCACTTTGTCAGCCATGCAACCAAACGCTCCATCGCAACACGCATCTTGTCGGTGGCCGTGCCCAACGAAACCCGGACGTACCCTTCGCCGTGGGGCCCGAAAACCACCCCCGGCGTCATGCTCACACCGGCTTCGAGCAGCGCCCGCTCACAAAAAGCCTTGCTGTCGGTTTCGCCTTCCGGCAAGGGGAACCAGACATACAAAGAAGCCTTGGGCACGTCGACGTCGATGCCTGCCTGCTGCAAAGCAGCAACCACGATATCGCGACGCTCCTGATAGATCGCATTCCGCTCGGCAACCCACGGCCAAACCCGCTCGTCGGTGAGCGCCGTGATGCCGCCCTGCAAAACCGGCAGGAACTGGGAGGTATCTACCTGGCTTTTGTACACATGGACGTAACGGACGACGTCAGGGTGCCCCACCATCATACCGAGCCGCCATCCGGCCATGTTGAAGGCTTTGGAGAGCGAATTGAACTCCACTGCCACCTCTTTCGCCCCCGGCACCTGCATCAAACTGGGGGCTTCGTAGCCGTCATAGGTGACGTCCACATAAGGCGCATCGTGCGCCAGCAAGATGTCATGCTGCCGGGCAAAGGCGACAGCCTCTTCGAAGAAAGAAAGCGGCGCCACAGCAGCCGTCGGATTGTTGGGATAATCCAGCCAGAGGATCTTCGCCCGCCGAAGCACTTCCGCCGGGATGGCGTTCAGGTCGGGCAAGAAACCGTTTTCCCGCACCAGCGGCATGAAATACAGTTCGCCGCCGGCCAAACGGGTGCCGGCGCGGTAGGTCGGATAGCCGGGGTCCGGCACCAGCACCACGTCGCCGGGGTTGACCACGGCCTGCGCCAGGTGGAACAGCCCTTCTTTCGAGCCGATGAGCCCCAACACCTCGGTAGCAGGGTCCAGGTCGACGCCGAAGCGCGTGCGGTAGTAAGCCGCCACGGCCTGCTTGAATTCCGGTGTGCCGCCGTAGGCCGTGTAACTGTGCGTATCGGGGCGGCGGGCGCTGGCGATCATGGCCTCTACCACGAAATCGGGGGGCGGCAGGTCCGGTGCGCCGATGTCAATGCGGATAATGTCACGGCCTTCCGCCCGCAGGGCTGCGATGCGCTTGCCCAATTGGGCAAAAAAATACGCACCAAACGAGGCAATTCGATCGGCTGGTTGCATGGCTACTCTCCTTTTTTGATATACGCCGCCAGTTTAGCAAAAATACTCTCTTTACCACCGTCCTCCGGCGGTGCCTCCCGCAACGGTAGCAAAACGTGGAAGGTCGAGCCAGGACATTTTTCCTCATCGTAACCCGGCGATTCCACCCAAATGGAGCCCCCATGCGCCTCAACGATGCCCTTCGCGATGGCCAGCCCCAAACCAGGCCCGCCCCCTTTGAAGCGCGTTTTCCCGCTGGAATGGGTCAATGGGTTGCCCAGCCGACCGAATTTGTCGAAAATGATGCGCTGATCAGCCGGGTCGATGCCAATGCCGGTATCCATCACCAGTACCTCGACGAACCCTTCCAACAAGCGCCCATCCACCGTAATCTTGCCCCCATCCGGCGTATATTTGATGGCGTTGGTGAGCAAATTGCGAAACACCTGTTGCAAGCGCTCGACATCGCCAAAGAGCACCCGGTCGCTGCCGGGGAAGTGGTGAATTTTCAAGGTCAGGCGCCGCTCTGCCAGCACCGGGGCAAGTTCATCGGCCAGGGAACGGAAGATCTGCCCCAACCACAAAGGCTGGAAAGAAAGTTTCAACATGTCGTTGTCCAGCAGCGACACATCCACCAAATCGTCTACAATGGCGCGAATGCGCTTACTTCCACGAAAAATCCCTTCCAGAAACGGCTGTGCTTGAAGCGCTACCCCCTTATCAGCCGAGGTCAGGGTATCGCGCAGCATAGCAGCATAACCTTCGACCAGCGTCAACGGCGTTTTCAACTCGTGCGCCGCTACGGAGATGAAATCCGACTTGGATTTATCCAGCCGTTCCAGTTCCCGCTGAGCGCGCTCCAACTCAGCCGTGGTGTGATCAAGACGAGCGCGAATTTCCTGCTCTGTGGCGTATTCCAACATATGGCTCCAATACTGCAACAGTTCTTCCGCCGCCCCCAACACCTCCTCCGGCGGAAAATGCCTGGCAGCCACCTGCAGCGTAATGCCCAACAAGCGTTGAAGCACCCCCACGACCGAGGTATGTTCGCTGTCCAAGTCGGTGGACGTCTGCGACCATACCCACAAATAGATGACCGAATCCATCCACACTGCGTCGTGGCTTGCCGCCGTTTGCTGAAGGAGTTCGAAAAAGCGCTCCAACTGTGGCCGCAACCCCTCACGCGTGGCCACCGTTTGGGAAAGCCCTTCCAGCGCGGCCTCCATCCAATCATCATGGACAACGGCAAGCATCTCGGCAACGTTCATGGGTATAGTTTACGATAGGTTAGGTAATTTGCCAATGGTTCAACCATCCACAAAGGTGATCTCCAAACGCCCATCTCCACCATAGCGATATTGGGCAAAAAAAAGGGGCTCGCCCCGGCTACACGCCAACACTCGCGGCAGCAAGCGGGGCAAATCTTCTACCAGCGGCAACTGTCGCCAACCTGTCAACGGCACCCACCTTGCCGCTCCCTCGCGAGAAGGGCGTAAAGGCATGTTGGGATCTCTCGCCTCCCCCCGAAACACGAACAGCACGACGCCTCGTTCCGGCTGAGCATCAATTGTCACCACCCCACAGAGCCACAAATCGGCCTCCAAGCCGGTTTCTTCCCACAATTCGCGGCGCGCCGCGGTGAGCACATCCTCCCCCCGCTGGACGTGCCCGCCCACACCGTTGTACTTTCCCGCCCACAGGCGCTTGTCGGGCGCGCCCTGGAGCAAAAGCACAGCATCCGCGCGGGTAACGAAAATCAGCGTGCGCGGCACCAACAGATACCGCCGGGCATCGACTTTTTGAGCCTCTGCGCCCACGCTCACCTCCATCGCATTGGGATAACCAACGGCTTCAATTTTAGCGCCCCTTGCGATAAAGCACAAATTCAGGTAAGATAAAAGCGCACTTTCCTGCCCCTTCACCTGAAAGGGCACATCTCACGCTTCGTCAGGAGGAGAAGTATGCACAAGTTTCGCAAGTTCTATCTCATCATCGGGTTGCTTATCGTGATGGCAACCGTCCTGGCTGCCTGCGGCAGCAAGCGAACGCCGACGCCCGCGCCGGCCGCAACCCAGGCACCGGCAGCCACCGAAGCACCCGCAGCGACCGAAGCACCGGCTGCCACCGAGGCCCCGGCAGCCACCGAAGCACCCGCAGCAACCGAAGCACCCAAAGCCGAACTGGGCACCGAAGACAACCCCATCATCTGGGTGCTGACGCCTTCCCAAGACACTCAAAAAGTGCTCACTGGAGCTAAGCCGATTGCCCAGTACGTCCAGGACAAAACCGGCCTGGTCATCAAGCCTGTCGTCCCGACCGACTACGCCGCCCAGATCGAGGCCATGTGCAGCGGCGAAGCCCAAATGGGCGCGCTGAACACCTTTGGCTACGTCCGCGCCCACGAAAAAGGCTGCGCCGACGTCGCACTGGCCTCCGTGCGCTATGGCTCCACTTCTTACGCCGGGCAGATCATCACCCAAGCCAACTCCGGTATCAAAGAACTCAAAGACCTGGTCGGCAAGACCTTCTGCCGCCCCGACCCCGAATCCACCTCCGGTTGGGTGATGCCCAAACTGATGATGCTGGGCGCCGGGATTGACCCTGACAAAGACCTGAAGCAAATCGTGGACACAGGGCAACATGA
>JALSPT010000102.1 GCA_026985785.1 Anaerolineales bacterium | reverse complement strand
ACACCGAAAAGGCGCGGCACTTTTTCGATCAAGCCCCCCTGCTGCAGTGCCAGGAAACCGCGAGCCATGCCCAGCAACAAGCCGCCGTGCCCTACCGGCGCCACCACCGCGCCGGGTGCGCTGCCCAGCTGCTCGTATATTTCATAGGCGATGGTCGCGTAGCCATCCAGCCCGATGGGAAGGTAGGCATGGCTGGCGTAGGGCACACCGCGCTCGGCTTCCTGCCGTACGGCCTCGGCAGCCGCCGAACGCGGGCCATCGACGGCCACCACCTCGGCACCGTAAGCCGCCATTTGCGTGCGCTTGATGCGCGAAGCATAGGCCGGGACGTAAATGCGGGCATGCACGCCCGCTCGCGCCGCATAAGCAGCAAAGGCCGCCCCGGCGTTGCCCGAGGAGTCCTCCACCGCTTCGGCTACGCCGCGATGTTTGAGCAGCGAGGCCATCAGGGCTGCACCGCGGTCCTTGTGCGAGCCGGTTGGATTGATGTATTCCAGTTTGAAAGCCACTCGCCGGTCGAAGGCGTCATCCCACACCAACGGCGTCCGCCCTTCGCCCAGGCTCACCACCGGGGCGGCGGAAGGCAGGGAGAAGGTGTCCCGATAGCGCCAGATGCCCGGAAGGTCTTGCCGCAACGCCTCGGGGCGGAAAGAAGGCACTTCTACCCGGTCGAACACGCCGCCGCACTGGGGGCAGCGATAGGGCAACCCCTCGTCAGGATAAGCGGCACCGCAACTGCTACAACGCCAGGGCAAAGCCATAAATTACCTCACCGTTGCCCCTCGTCGGCCACCGTGGGGTGGTAATTGCCATGCACCCACGCTTCGCCGTGGGGGCCGATTTCTTTTTTCCACACGGGGACGATTTCCTTGATGCGGTCGATGCCGTAACGGGCTGCCTCGAAAGCGCCGTCGTCGCGATGCGGCGCAGCGCAGGCCACCAAAATGGTCGGTGTGCCTGCCGCCAGCCGTCCGACCCGCTGCACCAGGACGATGCCCTCGACTTTGGGCCAGCGTTGCCGGATTTCCGCGGCCACCTGCTGCAACTTGGCTTCGGCCATGTCGGTGTAGGCTTCGTAGTCCAAGAAAGCCGTTTCGGTCTTCCCCGTGCGGCCGCGCACCACGCCTGTGAAGAACACTACTGCTCCCGTGGTCGGCGCGGTGATTGCAGCGATCAGTTCGTCGAGCCGCAATGCTTCCGGGGTCACGCGGGTAATGGTAGGAAAGCCCGGACCACTTCCCCCGGCAATGGGGTGGAACAGCGCGACGTGAGCGCCGTCCGGCACGACTTCATCGTCCTCGGCGGTTACTTCGCCGATAGAGGTCACGATCCCCTGAAAAGACGCTGCCAAGTCGGGGTATCGCTCCAGCAACATGGCTTTGAGTTCACCCACCGTCGTTCCGTCGGGGATTTCCAACGTGATGCGGGGGGTGCCGGTAATGTGCCGCAAGGCGGCAAAGAAGGTCACGGTTACCTGAGCCATGGCACCTCGTTCAACCGCCGCTCACCGGGGGGAAAGCGGCGATCTCGTCGTGGGGGTGAAGGGGGGTTTCGTCGGTGGTAAAAGCATGGTTGACGGCAATGATCGCCGTCGGCAAATAAGGCTGCAGCACGGGGAAGTGTTCACCTAACGCCCGGCGCAGGTCGGCGACCGTGGCTTCCTGTGGCAAAAGCACGGCAACTTCCTGCTGCCCTGCCAGGTCACGCAGCGTAGCGAACAACAACACGCGATAAGTTGGCATCGGTCACTCGTTGATGACGTCGCCGCTCTGGCCGCCGTGTTTGCGCACCAGGCGGATGTTGGTGAGGCGCATGGTTTTTTCGGCGGCTTTGGCCATATCGTAGACCGTCAGCGCGGCCACCGAAACGGCTGTGAGGGCTTCCATTTCCACGCCGGTTTTGGCCACCGTGCGGGCGGTTGCCGTGATTTCCACGCCGGGCAGGTCGTCCCGCAGGGTAAGTTCGACGGTCACCTGGGTAAGCGGCAAGGGGTGGCAGAGGGGGATGAGGTCGCTGGTGCGTTTTGCCGCCATCACGCCGGCCACCTCGGCTACGGTGAGGACGTCGCCTTTTTTGAGTGCGCCTTCCCGAATCAGGGCCAGGGTTTCCGGGCGCATGTGCACTTCGCCTTTGGCCACCGCCACGCGCTCGGTATCCGGCTTGGCGCCGACATCGACCATCCGTGCGCGGCCTTCGGCGTCGAGATGAGAAAGGGGGGGAATAGCCATGTAGAAATTATATCATCAGGTGATGGTAAAAAAGGGTGCATGCAGATGTTGTAGAATGCCGTCGAGGATCTCACCCCACCCCCACCGCCTGCGGCGGTTTCCCCCTCCCCTCCCTTACAAAAGGGAGGGGAGGGGGCAGGTGGAGGCTCGCCTGAAGCGTTAGCGGAGGGCAAGCCTCCGCCAGGGGGAGGGGAGAGATCAAGCCTCGGAATGCCCTTTCTACAACATTTGAGTGCTCCCGGTAAAAAAGTGCCAGTTGACAACTGGCCTCAAAAGCCTTAAGATAAATGCAGACGCCTTGGGTCGGCCAGGTGGTCGCGGCGGTGTGACGCGCCGCCGAGGAAAGTCCGCACTCCACAGGGCATGACGCCGGGTAACACCCGGGAGGGGGTAACCCCTCGGATAGGGCCACAGAAACAAACCGCCAACGGCCGGCGCGATGACGCCGGTGCGGGCAAGGGTGAAAAGGTGGGGTAAGAGCCCACCGGCGCGCCGGGCAACCGGCGCGGCCAGGCAACCCCCGTCAGGAGCAAGGCCAAGCAGGGGCAAAGGCGGCTTTTGCCGTTGGGGCGTGGCCCGCGCCCCTCGAGCCCCGGGTAGGCCGCACCGAGCCGCAGCGGTAACGCTGCAGCCCAGATAGATGACCACCCAGGCAGGTTTTTCTGCCGGACAGAATGCGGCTTACAGGCCGGCCCAAGGCAATTCCTCCGCGCCGCGACGTGCCATGTCTTCCACTACCGAGCAAGTCACTTTTATGCTGATCGCCCAGGGCGGCCCCTTGGCAGGGACACGCTGGACGATAGAGCGCCCCATCGTCATTGGGCGCGATCCGGCGTGCGATATCGTGGTGCCCGACCGCCAGGTCTCCCGCCGTCATGCGCGTCTGCTTCCCAAAGAAGGCTCCCTGGTGTTGGAAGACCTGCAAAGTAAGAACGGCACCTACCACAACGGCGAACGGGTGGCCCTCCCCGTTCGGCTGAGGGACGGGGATGTCCTCCAGATTG
>JALSPT010000101.1 GCA_026985785.1 Anaerolineales bacterium | reverse complement strand
CGTAATCCATCGGGGTGTCGAGCACCTCATCGGTGGCCGGCAGCAAAGAGGAAGACGCCCCCGCAGGCATGATGGCTTTGATTTTCTTGCCGTCGATGATCCCGCCGCCGCGCTCGAAAATCAGTTCGCGGAACGTCGTCCCCAATGGCAGTTCGTAATTGCCGGGCTTGTTCACCCGCCCCGAGAGGCTGAACACTTTGACGCCAGGGCTCTTTTCGGTGCCCAAAGTGCGATACCAATCGGCACCGCGGGCCAGAATCATCGGGACGTTGGTCAGCGTCTCGACGTTGTTGATCACCGTAGGCTTACCGTAGAGGCCATATGTGGGCGGAAAAGGCGGGCGCAACCGCGGCTGGCCGCGTTTGCCTTCGATGGATTCCATCAGCGCGGTTTCCTCGCCGCAGATGTAAGCCCCCGCCCCCAGGTGGGTGTAAATACGCAGGCTGTAGTCGGTGCCGAAGAGATGGTTGCCCAAAAGCCCGGCGGCCTCCATCTCCGCAATTTTCTGGTCGAGCCACTTGGCGACATGCCAGAATTCGCCCCGCAGGTACACATACGCCCGCTCGGCCCCGACCGCGTAGGCCGCAATCGCTACGCCCTCCAAGAACTGGAAGGGGTTGTGCTCCATGATCTCCCGGTCTTTGAACGTCCCCGGCTCGGACTCATCGGCGTTGGCGATGACATAATGCGGCCAGTTGCGCTTGTCCATGAAAGCCCACTTCAGGCCGGTAGGGAAGCCCGCCCCGCCCCGACCGCGCAGCCCCGACTTCTTCACCTCCTCGGTGACCTCATCGGGCTGCATTTCGGTCACGGCTTTGCGAAAGGCCTCGAAACCGCCGTGGGCCTGATAGACCGCCAGGTCTTTGATATTCGGGATGTCGCGGTGTCGCAACAAGATGTGCTCGGCCATAGATGCCTCGTGGAGGGTGCCTGGTTACTTAGTTACTTAGTTACTTAGTTACTTAGTTACTTAGTTACTTGGTTACTTGGTTGCCTGGTGATTTGGAGGGTGCCTTTTCGCCCTGAGCTCGTCTTTCCTTGCGCCACTGTTCGATCAACTCCAGGGTAAGTTTGAGGTCCATATCCTGATGATAGGTCAAACCATCAGGGGTTTGCACCTGAAACACGGGGGCGTGGTCGCACGCCGCCAGGCACTTGACCTCTTCGACGGTCACCAGGCCGTCGGGAGTGGTTTCGCCGATTTTGATGCCCAGGTTGTCGCACAGTTCGGCAACGAATTTATCGGCGCCGCGCAGCGCGCAGGCGACGTCGGTACACACCTGAATGCGGTATTGGCCTGCCGGTTTGTCGTGGTACAGGCTGTAAAAGCCCACCACCGCGGCCACCTCGCTGGCCGAAATACCCACGATACGCCCGACGTCTTCCATCGCCGCTTTGGTGATGTACCCCCCGCCATCACGCTGCGCGAGGTACAACAACCCCATCACCGCCGAACGCTTGTGCTCGGGTGGGTACTTGGCCAGAATGGCCTCCACTTCCTGCGGGTATTTCTCGGCAAGGCTGCTCACCGGTCCACATCTCCCAGAACGATATCCACGCTTCCCACCGTGGCGACCAAGTCGGCCACCATGCCGCCTTTCGCCATCAACGGAAGCGCCTGCAGGTTGGCAAACGAAGGGGTGCGCACATGCACCCGATAAGGGCGCGGCGAGCCATCGCTTTCGATGAATACGGCCAGGGTGCCGCGCGGCGACTCTACCGCCGCATAGGCCGAGCCCTTCGGCGGCGAAAAGCCTTCCGTCCAGAACTTGAAGTGGTGGATGAGGGACTCCATGCTCACGCCGATTTCTTCGCGCGGTGGCGGCATGTATTTGCGATTGTCGCTGCGTACCGGGCCATCGGGCAGGTTGTCCAGCGCCTGACGGATGATCCGCAGCGACTGGCGCATCTCCTCGATACGCACCAAGTAGCGGGCGTACACATCGCCGCTGTGCTCCACGGGAATGTCGAACTCGTACTGCTCGTAGCCGCTGTAAGGGCGGGCTTTGCGGGTGTCGTAAGCCACTCCCGAAGCCCGCAGCATCGGCCCGGTGACGCCCCAGCGCATGGCATCCTCTTTGGAGAGCACGCCAACGCCTTGCGTGCGGTCTTTGTAGATCGGGTTCTTGGTCACCAGGGCTTCGTACTGGCGCAGACGGCGGGGGAACAGGTCCAAGAACGCTCGCACGGCAGCGTCGAATTCCGGCGGCACATCGCGCCACAGCCCTCCGGGACGAATGTAGGTGGTCATCATGCGCGCGCCAGAGACCAGTTCGAAAATATCCAGGATGATTTCACGCTCACGAAAGGTATAGAGGAAAAGCGAGGTCGCGCCCAGGTCGAGCAAATGCGTCCCCAGCCAAACCAGATGGGAGGAAATGCGCTGCAACTCGGCCAAGATGACCCGAATGGCCTGCGCCCGCGGCGGCACGTCCAGCCCCGTCAACTGCTCCACCGCCAGGCAATAGGCCAGATTGTTGCCAACGGGGTTGAGGTAATCCATCCGATCGGTCATCACCTCGGCCTGCCAATAGCGCTTGGCCTCCATGTTCTTTTCGATGCCGGTGTGCAAGAAACCAATATCCGGCACCACGTTGACCACCTGCTCGCCGTCCAGTTCTACTAACAAACGGAGCACGCCGTGCGTTGACGGATGCTGGGGGCCCATATTGAGCAGCACGGTCTCGCCTTTCAACGCCCGGTCGGAGACCAGATGCTGCAATTCTTCGGCTGAAACTTCCATCGGTTCGAACATAAGAACCTCGTAAGGAAGGTCATCGGGGCTGGGTAGTGGGTATTGGGTAGCGGGGAGTGAGCCCCCCTACTACCTACTACCCGTTACCTACTACCCATACTACTCACTACCTTCGCCCCTGCACTTTCTTCGCCTGAATTTCGTCGAAGTTGAAAGTGAACTGCGGCTCTTCGTAGCCCAGGGGGTAATCCTTGCGGAGGGGATGCCCCTCCCAATCGTAAGGCATGAGAATGCGGCGCAGGTCGGGGTGGCCGTCGAAGGGAATGCCGAACATGTCGTACACCTCGCGCTCGTACCAGTCTGCGCCGGGGAAAACCGCGGTGATGCTGGGCATGGCCTCGCCATCGTCCACAGCCACCCGCAACCGCAGCAAGGCGGCGTGGTCGTAGGAGAAGAAGTGATACACCACATCGAAGCGTGGCTCGCGGCGCTGCCAATAATCCACGGCGGTGATGTCTTCCGCCACCTGGAAGCCAAACGCATCCCGCAGCAGCCGAGCAGCATCGAGAAGACGCGCCTTGGGGAGACGCACCACCACCTGTCCGTTGTCCTCGCTCACCTCGCCCTGCAGGCGTTCGGCCAGCGCCTCTGCGGCAGCCTGCACATGCTCCGCGCTCATGCTGCCTCCTCCTCGATCATCGCCCAATCCGTCAACCGCTCACCCTTCACCTTCTCGTACAGCGTGAGCACGCCGTGGATCAGCGCCTCCGGGCGCGGCGGGCAACCGGACACATACACATCCACCGGGATGATTTCATCCACCCCCTGCAAAATGGCGTAATTGTTGAACACGCCGCCGCACGAAGCGCAATCGCCCATCGCAATCACCCATTTCGGCTCGGGCATCTGGTCGTACAACCGCCGCACCACCGGCGCCATCTTGCGGCTCACCCGCCCGGCAACGATCATCAAATCCGACTGACGAGGGCTGGCGCGCATCAATTCCATCCCGAAGCGGCTCATATCATAATGGGAAGCCTGCGCCGCCATCATCTCGATGGCGCAGCACGCCAAACCAAACAACGCCGGCCACATGGAACGGGTGCGTCCCCAGTTGATTGCCTGCTCCAAGGTCGTCGTCACAATGCCCAGGTCACCCAATTTGTGCTCTAATCCCATTCCAGGGCTCCTTTTTTCCAGGCATAGACATACCCCACCAGCACCATGACGATGAAAACGGCCATCTCGATCAGCCCAAAGACGCCCAAACTGCGAAACACCACCGCCCACGGCAGGAAGAAAATCACTTCGATATCGAACAAGATGAACAACATGGCAATGCGGTAATAACGAATGGGCTGACGGCGGGTGCCTTCCCCCATCGGCGTCATACCCGACTCATAGGTGGCGTACTTCACCTGTTTCGGGTTTTTAGGGCCGAAACTGTCCCCAATGACCACGACCAGCACAGCCAGCGCGGTGGCAAACAACAATAAGAGGGCAATTGGCAAATAAGCGATCATCCGACGCCTCGGCACAGTTAAGGAAAAAGGCGCGTGCCCATCGGCACGACTGGCGAAAGTATAGCACAGCGCCGATATCCGCGTCAAATTTCACAAGCGCCTGCCCCAAATTGGTGACAACCATCACATGAGCCGCCGATGAAAGCCCCTCGTCGTTTCACGCCCCCACCTGGTCGGGCGCTCCCACAAAAGCCACCCCATGCCCTTCCAAAGCGTCAAGCACCAAGATCAGGCGTTGACCAGGCCGGTAATCCTCCACCTCGATCAGCCGCAACGCGCCCAAAATAGGCTTCCATCGCGCCTCCGCGAGGAAATCAGAGGCGTGGTTGGGCGTTTCGTAGAAAAATTCGCGTCGAAACACCGTGCGCTCGTCGTCCAAATCCACCGCCAGAGGGTAGATTTGCGCCTCCATCAGGTCCTGGAAGAAATGCGTACCCAAGGAAGGCTCCGGCGCCGGGCCGACGTTCTGGCCGGAGAGTTCGATCAAAGCGCGGGTGTTGTGAATATCGGCATAGCCAACGTGCACGCCCAGGTCGGGATTCGAAGTACCCCAGCGCCCTGGCCCCACGCAGATGAACGTCTCATCGGCCAGCAACGCATTCAGTTTGCCGATCGCGCGGGTCAACAAGCGCCGCTGCTCCACGCTTCGCAGCGCATAATAGCCTTCCGGCGGCACGAAAAGGACGTAACGGATACCCTCTACCTGACCATAGGGCATGACGGTGTAAGTCTCCAGCACCACATCCTCAGGCCGCAGGTTGGTGGGGATGCTCACCTTCTGCTCCCGATAATGGCTTTGAGGGCGGCACTGCAAAAGCGTAATGCGGACATCCGGCGAGGTCGCCCGCGGGTCGGGCACATGGGCGGCAAATTCCAGATCGACCGGCACACCGTATTGTTTTTCCAACAGTTGTAGCATGGCGCGCATCCGCTCGGCAAACGGCGTGCGCCGCAGCCACTCGTCGAAAGTGATCACCAAATCCTCCCGCCGGTCTTTGGGCACTCGCAAGGAATGCAACGGAGCAAGGTAGCCCCCTTCGTCCAAGGAAGCAATCAACGGCAACAAGGGATAGCGCCCTTCCAACACCTCCTGGACTTCCAGCGTGCGAAAATCGTTGGCCTCCAGATCGATGAGATCGATAAACCGCTGGGAATAATAGCGGCGGGCTTTGGAAGAAGTGGTCGGCTGCAGGTGAGGATGGCTGAGCGCCACCAGGCGGGGGTAATCGTTGGCAACGCGATCCACCGCCCGGGTGCCCAACCCCCACACCAGGCGCACAAAGCCCTCCTCCTGCCGAATTTGCGCCGACCAGGGGAACATGTTGCGGCTGAAAGCCACCCCCGCCGCCTGGGGAAAATAGAAATGGCGATATTGCTCCCCTTCCACCGCCTGAATGAGCACCGCGATGCGCTCGTCATAATCCAACAGCCCGCGCGCCCGCCGGTAGAGCAAGGCATCGGGGCTCAAGCCGCTGGCATACACCGCGGCGATGGCGCGCACCAGCGCCTGGAGGTTCTCTGCCTGCGTGCCCTGGTTGGGGACAAAGTAACTTTCGTATTTGCCGGCAAAGGCCGTGCCAAAATTGTCTTCCAACAGACTGGAAGAGCGCACAATCAGCGGCTGCCCGCTGCTGCGCGCCACCAGTTGCTCCAGCCGCTCCCGAATGTCTGCCGGGAAATCACCCCGCAGGTACTCCTCCCGCAATTGGGGATATTCGGCCTGAATTTCCTCGTCGGTCTTGTATTTCTGCACTGCCCATTTCATCAAACCGTTATGGGCCATGAAAGCATACATCACGTCGGCGCCGAGGAAATACGATTCCGGAATTCGCACGCTGGCGCGCAGAGCCTCTTCTCCCACCGTCTGCACGATGCGGTGCGCCAACAACATCCCCGCGGCCTTGCCGCCAATTTTGCCGGGGCCGATCTTGCGGCGACGGATGTAGTCCAAGTCCTCCATCCGCAACCAACGCTTGGCCAGGCCGACGTACCCCAACTGGTCGCTGATCAGGGAACGGATCAGCACCACTTTGATTTCCTGCAGCCGCGCTTCGTGGCGGACGCGCTCGTCGGGGGGCATCCGCTCGATTTCATAGCCCTCGGCGAACAACTGTGCCCGTGGCGCCAGTTCCAGATTGACCAGCAGGCGCTCGTCCACCTCCTCCACTTCCTCTACCGCCCCACGTTCGTTGCGCACCTCCCGCAAAATGCGGTCGAAATCGCTGAACGGCAAATGGTAAGCAAAGTAAAAATCGGTCAGATAGGCCCGCGCCCACGCCAAACGCTCTTCCCACACCTCGGCGGGTTCCTCAACGAAAGGATTGGTGATACCTTCCCGCCGCTGCGATTCCACCGCCAGTTCGCGAGCCTTCTCTTCGAATTCCTTTTTGGAAACCACCCCCCGGCGGAATAACTCCTTACGCATCCGCCGCCGCACCCGCTTACTCATGATGGGATAGAGCAGCAAAATCTGCCGAATGCGCCACAGCGGGTCGGTGGAAGAAAAAGGCATCGTCATGAGCAACCTCCCCAAAAACAAACCTGACAGGCAAACGCACCTGTCAGGTCTACAAAGCGCAACACCAACTGACTACAGATGCATGGGCATGATAATATGCACAAAGTCACTTTGCCCCACAGGGCGCAACACCCCCGGGCTGGCTGGCGCCGTGGTCTCCAAGGCCACTTCCGGCGTGGGCATGGCTTCCAGTGCCTCACGGAGAAAACGGACGTTGAACGCCATGACAATCGGCTCACCCTCCACCATCGCGGTGAGCGTGGTTTCGCTGGAACCGGTTTCCTCGGAAGCCGCCGAGACGCGCAACGCCCCCGGCGCTTCATCGCCCGGCACGATTTCCAAACGCGCACTCTGGCTTCCCTCCCGGGCAAAGATCTCGGCCTGGCGGCAGGCTTTCAGAAAAGCGCCCGTCGAAACCACCGTCCGGGTGCGGTAAGACGTCGGAATGATGCGCTCATAAGGCGGGTACTCCCCCTCGATGAGTTGAGAGACCACTTCCACATCGCCCACCCGAAAGACCACCTGGTTCCGCCCCGGCGGCGCGACCATCACGACATGCTCCTCGCCTTCCCGGCTGGCGCGCGCCACTTCGTTCAACGCCCGCGCGGGAACAATGAGCGAAAAGTCCTTCCCCGCGCCATTCTCCACGGCCAGCGAGCGCACCGAAAGGCGGTAACCATCCGATGCCGCGGCAGTCAGTTCCGCCCCTTCGACAGCCAGCAGCACGCCGGTGAGCACCGGGCGCGCATCGTCCGCCGAGGCCGCAAAGCCCACTTGCTGCACCATGGTGCGGAAATCATCCACCGCCATGACCACCCCTTCGCTCATCTCAGGCGCCGGCAATGGCGGAAACTCGTCGGCCTCGATGCAACGAATGTCGGTCTCCGAGGTGCCGCCATGCACATGAAGCACCCGCTTGTCCTCATCATAAGTCAACCCCAAGAGACCCTCCGGCAAAATGCCCACCAGGTCGGAAAACGTGCGCGCCGGGACGGTGGTCGCCCCTTCCTCTTCCACCTTGGCGGGCACCCAGGCGGTAATGGCCAGTTCCAGGTCGGTGGCCGAAAGCCGCAAGCGGTTCTCATCGGTGGCCACCAACACGTTGTTCAATACCGGCAGCGTCGTCCGGCTGGAGATGGCGCGTGCCACAGCGCGCAACCCCTGCGCCAAGTCTTCGCGTTTGACGATGACCTTCATGGAAACCCTCCCTGGTGGGTCGTTAGAGGATCAAATGGCATAATTCAAGTATACCATGAGCGCGTGATGCCGAGGCGCCGCAACGATACCCCGGGTGCATGCAGATGTTGTAGAATGCCGTCAAGGATCTCACCCCACCCCCACCGCCTGGAGCGTTAGCAGAGGGCAAGCCTTCGCCAGGGGGGAGGGGAGAGATCAAGCCTCGGAATGCCCTTTCTACAACATTTGAGTGCTCCCCGATACCCTCCGCCGACGAAACCAGCCCATAGCGTCGCGACTGCGCCACAAAAAGCCCCCGCTCCAAACACTTTGCCCTTCTGCACACCCCGCCATGCTATGCCTCATCATGCTATAATGAAGCCAACGCCCATGGGGTCTTGCCGCACACTCGGAGGTCACATGGCAAAACTGCCCTACCCCCGCCACAACACTACCCCTCGCCAACGCCCGCGCTGGAGCAGCCAGACCAAGTGGACGGTCAGCATGTTGTTGCTGGCTTTCTTCGTCTACATCTTCTTCCGCTTCAGCGAGGTCATCCCCCCGCTGGTATTGGCGGTGATCATCGCTTACGTGGTCTCGCCATTGGTCGGCTGGCTGCACCGGCGCACGGGCATCGGGCGCGGGTGGGCAACGGCACTGGTGTACTTGCTGTTCATCGGGGTGTTGGCGTTCACCTTGGCGTGGGGCGTGCCTGTGCTGGTGGCGCAGGTCAGCGACCTCAACGTGGACATCCAGCCCCTGCTCACCCAGGCCAGCGACTGGCTCAATCGCCCGCTTACCGTGCTGGGCTACTCGCTGGACAGCGATACGATTATCGAACAGGCGCAGGGAGCGGTTCGCTCGGTGGTCGAACTGGTATTGGGGCAAGGGCTCAACTTTGCCGTAGGCGTCATTTCCACCTTCGCGTGGGGCACGTTTGTATTGGTCATTTCTTTCTACCTCGTCAAAGACGGGGCACAACTCCGGGCCTACCTGGAAGGGCTGGTGCCGCCCGATTATCGGGCAGACTACATCCGTCTCCGCAGCGACATCGACGCCATCTGGTCGGCCTTTTTCCTCGGCCAAGTGACGTTGGCGCTGGTGGTGGCGGTCATTATCACCACAGTGGCACTCATCATCGGCCTGCCCGGCGCGCTGCCGATGGGGCTGCTGGCAGGCGTGCTGGAATTCCTTCCCAGCATCGGCCACGGCATCTGGCTGAGCATTGCCGCCCCGCTGGCCTTCTTTCTCGGCTCGACATGGTGGTCACTACCCAATTGGGCTTTCGCCCTCCTGGTGATCATCCTGCATGCCCTGTTCGATCAACTGGACACCAATTACCTCATCCCTCGCATCATCGGTCGGCGGGTGCGCCTGCACCCTCTGGTGGTGATCTTGGGCATCGTGGGTGGTGCGCTGGTAGGCGGCGTGCTGGGCATTGCCCTGGCTGCCCCGACGATCGCCTCCCTACGGGTGCTTGGCCGCTACATCTACGCCAACCTGGTAGATATGGATCCTTTCCCCGAAGCGGTCGCCGAGCCACTCCCTCCCCCTGACCCTCGCTGGTGGCAACGCACGCCCCCCGTCCTCCAGCGCCTGACCACCCGGCTGAAGAGCAACCGCCGCCCGCCACGCCGCGCCCGCCCCCACTAAACCCCCGCCATGCCCCCTTCCGCACCCCCTCAAGACGCCTCCTCCACCACCTCTCCGCCGTGGAGCCCGCCGATCAAAGTCGTGGTCGGGGTCAGCGTACTGGTGGCTTTTGCCGCGCTGGTGGTCGCTTTCAGCGACTTCATCGGGCCGTTGGTATTGGCCCTGATGCTGGCCTACCTGATGCACCCCGTGGCCGCCGCCTTGGAACGCTTCACGCCTCTCTCCTGGCGGGCATCCGTGACCCTGGTATACTTCTTGCTGGCCGCCCTGGTACTGGCGCTCCTCACGGCCACGGGCTTCGCGCTGGTGCAACAAGCCGAGGGGCTGTATGTCGTCGTCCAAAACTTCCTCCTCACCGACCTCCCCCGCTGGCTGAATTACCTTTCCACGCACACTTACACTTTCGGCCCCTGGGTGGTGGACTTGCGACGCTACGATTTCACCGCCCTCAACGACCAATTGCTGACCTCCGTCCAGCCCCTCATCGGCCAGTTGGGCGCCCTCATCAGCCAACTGGCGGCCTCGACCCTGCAAGTGCTGGGATGGATGGCCTTCATCTGGCTGATCTCGTACTTCTTGCTGGCAGAATCGGGGCGCGTCTCCTCCGACGTCGTCACCATCCGCATCCCCGGCTACCAAGAAGACCTCCGCCGCATGGGGCGGGAACTGGGACGCATCTGGAACGCCTTTTTACGCGGCCAACTGACCATCGCCTTCATCGCCATGGTGTGGGCCTGGCTCTGGCTGACGGTGGTAGGGGCACCCATGGCGCTGGTGCTGGCCTTTTTGGCAGCCGCGGCGCGCTTCGTTCCCTACATCGGCCCCGTAGTGCTCTACACCATCACCGCTCTGGTGATCTTGTTTCAGCCTACCGGCGCGTGGGGGCTCGCCGCCTGGCAACAAGCCCTGCTGGCCATTGGCGGCATGTTCGTGGGCGACAACATCATCGACAACTTCGTGACGCCCCGCATCTTGGGCAACGCCCTGGGCGTCCACCCCGCCGCCGTGCTGCTGACCGCTCTCATCGGCGCCAAGCTTTTCGGCGTGCTGGGCCTGCTTTTCGCCGCCCCCACCTTGGCCTCCCTACGCCTGTTTGGCCACTACATCATGCGCAAAATGTTCGACCAAGACCCGTGGGCTGATTGGCGCGCCGTTCCCTCCCGCCCCTTGGGCCTCAACCTGGTTCATTGGGTACGCCGAGCCTACCATCGCCTCCGCCGTCCTTCCCAGTCCACCAACTAACTTCTTTGAGGTGTACCATGAGCGATCTGCCCGAACCAAAAACCGAAGTGCTGGCCGAAACCAAGAACTACATTGCCTGGAAAGCAGAAGAGCCGGATGGTGAAGTGACCTATCATCTGGAACTTGGCTCTCTGACCGTCCACTTTTTCGCCGAAGAGTGGCGTGAATTTCAAGAACTCATGGAGAAACTGCGCGCATGACATCGGTTGCGGTGCTCACGCCTCAGCCCGGCTTCGGCCATCTGTTGTACGAAGCCCTCGCCGATTTGGGCGCGGAAGTCACCGTGTATCCCCGCCTGGAAGCCATACCCCCAGAGGCCGCCCCTGCTCTGCTGGTGGTGGATGGAAGCATCGCGCCTTCCAGCGTGCTGGTCGGGTGGTTGGCGCGCCAACGCGCCCGCCAACCTGCGCCGCGCGTGCTTTACCTGCCCACGCAAACACCAAAAGAAGAAATCCCTGCCGACGCGGTGGTCGAGCCGCCTTTTTACCTGCCCGACTTCGTTGCCGCTGCCGAGCGCCTGCTGCAACAGGTGCCCTCTCCCCCTCGCCCGCCGTGGCTGCGCGACGTCGACCTGGCAGCCCAACACCTGGCGCGCCTCAGCATGGAAGCCGCAGCCCAGGCCGCCGCGCTGGTCACCCCTGAGGGGCGTCTTTGGGCCTACGCCGGCGAACTGCCTCAGCCCGCCGCCGAGGAACTGGCCCACTTGGCAGCCCGCCATTGGGACTGGCAAGGCAAAGACCGGCAAGACATCGCTCGCTTCCTGCGCCTCGAAGCCCTCCAGCAAGACCTGTTGCTCTATGCCACCGCCGTCACGGACGACCTGGTACTGGCAATGGCCTTTGACGTCCAAACGCCTTTCAGCCGCATTCGGGCGCAAGCCACCCGCCTGGCCGAGGCCCTGACCTCCGAACCTCTGCCCGACCTGCCAGAAACACCCTCTCCTCAACCGTTCTCACCAGATGCTTTGCCTCCAGCAGCCGAGGCCTCGCCTGCAGAAGACGCCCTCCCGCCTACCACCCCCGAGGAAACCCCCGCCGCCGCCTCTGCCGCTGATGACGACCTGCCACCCGAAGCCAGCGAACCGCTCTTCGACGAAGTACCCCCGCCAGAACCGCCCACCTCCCCCCGTGCCAGCGTGACGTCCCAAGTATCTGTCCAGGCACAGCCGGTCGTCAACACCTCCTCCCCTCCTACACCACAAGATCCTGCCCACGCCACCGCCCTTCTGCCCCCCTCGCCCACGCCGGCACGCAGCACCGTCTACTATGCCTTCGTCCTCTTGCCCCGCTTCCCCCAGCACACCCTGAGCGGCGACCTGGCGCGCGACCTCAGCCGGTGGATGCCGCAGATTGCCCTCGCGTTCGGCTGGCGGCTGCTCCACCTCGCCGTGCGGCCGGCTTACATCCAATGGATTGTGCAGGCCCCGCCGGAAACCTCGCCCGCCGAAGTGCTGCGCACCGTCCGGCGGCGCACCTCCGAGCGCATCTTCGCCGCCTACCCCCGCCTGGCCGAAACCAACCCCAGCGGCCACTTCTGGGCACCCGGCTACCTGCTGCTCAGCCAGAACCAGCCCATCCCCGAGGAAACCATCCAGGCCTTCATCGCCGCCACCCGCCGTCACCAAGGGCTTGCCGGCGGCGAATAGCGAATGGCGAATGGCGGTAGCCCGCCTTCTCCTCCTTGCCCCCTCATTCCTCATTCCTCATTCCTCATTCCTCATCCCTCATCCCTCATCCCTCATCCCTAATTCCTCATTCCTAATTCCTAATTCCTGATTCTCCCCATGCCTCCCACCCTCTACCTCCTCGACGGCCACGCGTTGGCCTACCGTGC
>JALSPT010000100.1 GCA_026985785.1 Anaerolineales bacterium | reverse complement strand
AAAGCGACAGCAAGACCGTCAGCGCTGGTAGGCGCCCGGCGCTCCAACAAAACGCCCCTGCCAGAGCGGGGCAGGGGCGGAGAGGTTACGACTCGAAAATCGTATCCAGGTCTTCCTCCGGCACATCGAACACCGCCCCGGTGGGTGGCACCGGTTCGCGGGTCATCCACTCGGGCAGGCGGTCGTCGGCGGGAGTGAAGCCTGCGCGGCGGTTGAATTCCCGCTCCAGGCGGATGGTTTCCTCGCCTAAGGCGGTCAGAATATCCTCGCCGACGTCGTCCCAGCCGTAGCGGGCGCGCAGCAGGCGGGCGATGGTGTCTTTGGGCGCGGCGGCAAAGCCGAACCCGGCGAAGATGCACGCGCCCAACGTGTCGTACCCGGCCATGCTGATCTGCACCTTGCGGGACAGCGCGGCCTGGCCTTCGGGGTTGAGGTGGTCCACCTTGGCGCGGATGGTCAGCCCGGCGGTGTGGTCGGCGCCCTGGGGGCTGGTGGCGTAGGTCACGCCGGTGCCTTTGATGACGCGCGGCTCGTAGGCGGGCATGGCCTGGCCTTTGACCACGGGCACCTGTTCCACGCCGAGCACCTTGCCGGCGATGGCCGCGCCGCTGCCCAGCACCCGGCCCAGGGGCGTGCCGCGGCGGATTTCGTCCATCAGGGCCAGCGCCCGCGCGCCGTCGCCCCAGGGCAGCAGGCCAGCCCGCCCGGCCACGCCCAAGGCCGCGCCGGTGTCGATGGTGTCCAGCCCCAGGTCGTTGGCGATGTGGTTCAGTTGGGCGATGACGTCCAGGTCGTCGATGCCTAAGTTGGAGCCCATCAGGCCGATGGTTTCGTATTCCAAGGGAGAGGTGATGATTTCGCCATCGTCATTCGTATAGACATTGGAGCACTGGATGACGCAACCGCTCATGCAGGCGTGGGTGGGGGTGGCGGGCTTGGGGCGTTTCAGCAGGCGCTCTCGCAGGTGCTCGCCGCTGATGCGTTCCCAGCCCTCGAAGTAGCCCTCGGAGAAGCCGCGGGTGGGCAGGCTGCCGAAGTGGCTGGTCATGGCGGCCATCGCGGCGGTGCCGTAGTCGTGATAGACCGTGGTTTGGGGGTGCGCCATCAGCGCTTGGTTGTAGACCTTTTGGGCTTCCCGGAAGGCCTTGGGGTCGGCAAGGGGCGGTTTGGCGCCTTTGGGCGGGTCGAACACCACGGCTTTGATGTGCTTGCTGCCCATCACCGCGCCCAGGCCGCCGCGGGCGCTGATGCGGGTGGGCATCCCGTCGCGGTCCAGGTTTTGGATACCGGCGGCGCGCAGGCGCATTTCGCCCGCCGGGCCGATGAGCGAGATGGCCGCCCGCTGCCCATAGCGTTCCCGCAGGCGCTCGGCGCTGGCGTACACCCCCAGGCCGACCAGGTCGTCCGCCGGGTCGAAGTGCACGCCGTTGCCGTCGAGGACGATCACCCACCAGCGGTCGTCGGCGGGCGCGTCTTCCAGCAGCAGGGCTTTGATGCCCAGGCGGGCGACGGCCAGGCCAGTGGAGCCGCCGGCGTTGGATTCCTTCACGCCGCCGGTGAGCGGGCTTTTGCCGCCAATGGAGATGCGGTCGCAGGAGGAAAGCATGTGCCCGACCAGCAGCCCCGGCGCCCAGATGAGGATGTTTTTCGGGCCCAGAGGCTCGGCGGTGGCGGGGATTTCGTCCAGCAGGATGCGGGCGATCAGCCCGCGCCCGCCGAGGCGTTCCCACGTCGGCGGCACGGGTTCGGTGCGGGCTTCCTGGGTGCGGGTGTTGATGCGCAGGATGTGCATGTGGGCCTCCTAATCAGGGTGTCGAGAACGCCCATCCGCCCAAGGGGTTATTGGGGCGTGGGCAAGGGCACGGCTTTGAGCACGCAGACGTAGTAACTGGGGAAGGGGTACGTTTGCGGCATGATGGGGAGCAGCGTCAGGTGGTAGTGGACGCCGGGGTGCAGGCGGATGCCCTCGGCCGCGCCCACCACGATGTAGAACGGGCCGGAGCGGGTTTGCTTGGGGAAGTGGACTTGTGGTGGATCGCCGCTGTCCAGCCAGGCGTTGCCGAGCACAATGGGCTTCTGGGGGGGCAGGGGGTGGCCGTTGTCGGCCCCTGGAATGGTCTGCCATAGGCCGTCCGGGCGGTAGTCCTGCGGCGACATGGCTTCGTAGGCGTGCAGCCGGTCTTGCAAATAGTTCAGCGCCTGGGTGTAGGTGGCTTTTTTGGCTTCGTCGGTGGTGTTCGCGAGCCACTTTTGATAGGTGCTGATTTCCATCTGCAGGGCGGTTTTGGCGGCTTCCAGGCAGGGTGCCTGCGGGTTGGCGGTGGCCGACGCCTCGGCAGGGGGCGGAGTGGGTGTGGAAGTGGGAGGGGGCGGTGTGCTGGGCGGGGAGGCGCAGGCAGTGAGTGCAAATATCGTGAGGAGCATAAAGGAGAAAAGCCGCATGGCGCACCTCCAAAAGGTGGGAAAGAAAAGGACTTCCACTTCCATATTATAATGCTTTCCACAGAGCGCGTAGGTGGGCGGCAGCGGAGGGGGACTGACCGGCGTTTCTGCGGAGGGGCATCCCTCCCATATCGTGGCCTTTTCCCAAGGAGAGAATCTCATTTCTACACCGAAATCTTTTTTGTGGCTGGCTTTGGCCGTTGGGTTGGTTTTGGCCGCCTGTGCGGTTGCCCCGAGCCCTGCGCCCGCCGGCACCCCGTTGCCCCTCTCGCCGACCACGGCGGTGCCTTCGCCAACGCTCGCGGCCTCTCCCCAACCCCCGCTGCCTGCGCCCCCGCTCACCCCGCTGCCTACGCCCTCGCCCGTCCCTTCGGCTCACCCCACTTCGGCTGGCCAGAGGGTGCAGCATTCCATTGGGTTGAGCCTGGTCTATCCGCCCAAGGCCTTCGTCATCGAAACCCCCGACGACCCGGCTGATCTCTTTCGGCTGCGGCTCAGGCAGCCCCCCTCGGCGCACCTGACTTATGCCTTGCTCACTGTCCATCGCGAGGCCACGGTGAACTGGCACGCCTGCCTGGACACGCCCATCACCGATATGCAGCCCGCGGGCAAGCGCGTCGTCAACGGCCAGGGGTACGTAACCTATACGGCAACGTTCTACGGCCCGGGGGAAACGGCCTTCGTACGCGCCTACCGCACTTATGATATGACGACCACGGCTTGCGCTACTCTTTACCTCGAAGTCGGCGCAGCCGTCCCCGGTTTGGAGATCAGCGCCGAAGAGAAAGAGGCGGCCTTTCAGCCTTTAGAAGCCGTGCTGGAGACGGT
>JALSPT010000099.1 GCA_026985785.1 Anaerolineales bacterium | reverse complement strand
AAGGGAGGGGAGGGGGGAAGGCGGAGGCTGTCCTCACGAAGGACAGCCTCCGCCAGGGGGTGGGGAGAGATCTGGCCATACGATAGCCTTATCTACAACATTTGAGTGCACCCCCGCAACGCTCAGCACTTGACCAACCACCCCGCCGTGGGTAGAATAAGAGCACCATCTGCGGGCGTCGCCAAGGGGTAAGGCAACGGCCTTCCAAGCCGTCATTCGCGGGTTCGAATCCCGTCGCCCGCTCTGTCTTTTTCAGGGCCCATA
Source organism: Anaerolineales bacterium (assembly GCA_026985785.1). Classification (GTDB taxonomy): domain Bacteria; phylum Chloroflexota; class Anaerolineae; order Anaerolineales; family DRMV01; genus DRMV01. The sequence continues at coordinate 3,039 of JALSPT010000099.1, read as the reverse complement.
GCTCAGCGGTAAGAGCAGGCGGCTCATAACCGCTTGGTCGCAGGTTCGAATCCTGCTGGGCCCATCACGCCCCGCTGGCGCGGGGCTTTTCCGTTGGGGGTGCGGTAAAATAGCCCCATGCATGCCCAAGCCTCCCCTCCCCTCATCGCACAGGGGCCCGAAGGGCTGATGCGCCCCACCCAAGTGCTCGTTGATACCGACGCCCTGGCAGCCAACTTTGCAGCCATCCGGCGGCACGTCGCGCCGGCAAAGGTCATGCCAATCCTCAAAGCCAACGCCTACGGGCACGGCTTGGTGCCAGTGGCCCGGCTGATGGCCGCTTTGGACGCCGACTACCTCGGCGTAGCCGTGCTGGAAGAGGGCATTCTCTTGCGTCAGGCCGGCATTCGCACGCCCATCTTGGTGCTCGGCGGCATCTGGGGAAGCCAGATTCCCCTCTTCCTCAAATACGACCTCACGCTGACCGCCTCTTCCATCGAAAAACTTCAACAGATCGACCAGGCCGCCGCAGCCCTGGGCCGCACCGCCCGCGTGCATCTCAAGATTGACACCGGCATGGAGCGCATCGGCGTGCACGACTACCACGCCGAAGGCTTTCTGGAAACCGCCCTGCGCTGCCGCCACATCCAAGTCGAAGGCATCTTTTCCCACTTCGCCAACGCCGACGCCGCCGACCTCGCCTCGGCGCGCCTGCAACTGGAACGCTTTCACGAAGTGCTGCGTTTTTACGACCAACGCGGCCTCCCGCCGCCACTCCGCCACATGGCCAACTCCGCCGCCGTCCTCCGCCTGCCAGAAGCCCATTTCGACCTCGTCCGTCCGGGCATCCTGCTGTATGGCGTTTACCCTTCTCCTGATGTCCCCCGCACCGTCGCCGTGCGCCCCGCCCTGACGTGGAAAACGCGCGTCGTGTATTTCAAAGTCACCCCCCCAGAACGCCCCGTCAGTTACGGCTGGACCTGGGCGCCCCGCCAGCAAACACGCATCGTGACCCTGCCGGTAGGCTATGGCGACGGCTACTTCCGCGCCATGTCCAACCGCGCCCAAGTGCTCATTCGCGGACGCCGCTATCCTCAAGTGGGGCGCATCTGCATGGATCAGATGATGGTGGACATTGGCTGGGGAACCGCCTACAACGGCGACGAAGTCGTGCTCATCGGCCAACAGGGCAACGAACGCATCACCGTCGAAGACCTGGCCGCCTGGGCGGGCACCATCCCCTACGAAATCCTGACCAATATCAACACTCGCGTCCCCCGGCTCTACACCGGCCAGCACGCCGCCCTGGTCGCAGGACCGCCACCTGGAGAGACCTCATGACATCGCCTCTGCTCACCTCCCCCGTTGCCGTCGTTATCGGCGCCTCATCGGGCATCGGCGCCGCATTGGCCCGCCGCCTCGCCGACGAAGGCTACCGTCTGGCATTGTTGGCACGGCGCGCCCAACCGCTGGAAGCCTTGGCAGACGAAATCGGCGCCCGCCGCGGCGAGGAGAGCGCCGCCGCCTACCCTCACGACGTCACCGATTACGACGCCATCCCGGCCCTCTTTCAGCGCATCCTGGCCGACATGGGACGCATCGACGTCCTCATCTACGCCGCAGGGGTATTGCACCCCGTCGCGCCCGATGAATACAACTTTGCCAAAGCGCGCGCCATGCTGGAGGTCAACCTGCTCGGGGCGGTCGCCTGGCTGGGGCAAGCCGCCGACTACTTTCAAACCCAGGGTGAAGGCCATATCGTGGGTATCTCCTCCGTAGCAGGCGACCGGGGGCGCGTCAAAAATCCCGCCTACCAGGCCAGCAAAGCCGGTCTGACCAACTACCTGGAAAGCCTGCGCAACCGCCTGAGCCGCCGCGGCGTGCACGTGCTGACCGTCAAGCCGGGCTTCGTCGACACCCCCATGCTTCAAGCAGCAGGAGGTGGGGCATTTTGGGTCATTTCCCCCGAACAAGCCGCCGCCGACATCGCCAAAGCCATCCGCAAGCGCAAACAGGTGATTTACACACCCGCCCGCTGGCGCTGGCTGATGCTCACCATCCAACATATTCCTTCCTTCATCTTCCGCCGCCTCACTTTCTAAACCGAGCACACAACCAACCAGCCGACCAACATGATTCCCCTCAAACTCACCCTCTCCGGCTTTCTCTCCTATCGCCAAACGGTCACCTTGGACCTGAGTGCCATCACGGTGGCGTGCATCAGTGGCCCCAACGGCGCAGGCAAATCTAGCCTGCTGGATGCCATCACCTGGGCGCTCTTCGGTCAGGCGCGCCAGCGGGGCGATGCCATCATCAACACCACAGCCACGCCACCCCGCGCCGAGGTCATCCTCGATTTCGCCTACGAGGGCAACACTTACCGCGTCATCCGCCAGCGTGAGCGCGGCAAAACCACCACCCTGGAGTTCCAAATCCGTACCCCGGAGGGGAAGTGGCAGCCCCTTACGGAAAGCAGCCTCCGTGAAACGCAAAAGCGCATCGAAGAAACCCTGCGGATGGACTACGATACCTTCGTGCATACCTCGTTCTTCCTGCAGGGAGAGGCCGACAAATTCTCACGCGAACGCCCCGGAAGACGAAAAGAGGTGCTGGCGCGCATCCTGGGGCTGCAAATCTGGGAAGACTACCGGGCCGAAGCCGCCGAGCGTCGGCGCGCCACGGAAAACGACCTCCAACGCCTGGACGACCGCATGGCCGAGATGCGGGCAGAGATCGGACGCGAGCCGATCTTGCAAGCCGAATTACAGAAAACCGAGGAAGAAATCGCCCACCTGCGGGCATCTGCCCAAGCCCAAGATCACCTGCTGCGAGAACACGAACGCGCCCAGGCTGCGTTGGCGCAACAACGGGCGCTGGTGGAAGAACTGGGACGTCAAGTGGCCCAAAACAGCGCCCAACTGGAAGAGATGCGTCATCGGCTGGAAACGCGCCGCGCCGAAGCCCAACAACTCGAAGCATTGCTGGCGCGCGCAGAGGCGATCCACGCAGCCCATCGGCGCTGGAAAGAAACGCTGGCACAACTGAAAGTATTAGACGCCC
>JALSPT010000098.1 GCA_026985785.1 Anaerolineales bacterium | reverse complement strand
ACGCAGCCGTGCGAGCGCGGCACGCCGTAGTCGTTGTGCCAAAAAGTGGCGTGAATGGAGATGCCCGTCCCCATGAAAAGCGCCGTCCAGCCAATGCCCGGCAGGTCATAGCCGCCGCCGGTGGTGCCGCCGCTCATGTGTACCGAAATCAGTTTGCGCCAGATGGGGTGCGCCCCTACCGGCGTAGCCCATTTGTCCACCGCCTGCCCGGCGGCGTTGAATTTGGCCCCCGTGGAGACGCGAGTAAAGAATACCTCTTCTTTCCCCTCATAGCAGGCCATGGTCTGATAATTCACATCCACCACCACCCGCTTGTCCTCGGCCTCGGGGTGGAGGGGGGCGATTTCGTCCGGTGTGATGGGGCGAAAGGCCTCGGCGCGCGCCCAAAAAATGTCGCCATACGAGCCGTAGCGCTCGTTGACCCGATACCAAACCGCGCCGTCGTTGCCCTGCTTGATTTGGTCCACCCACAGCACCTGACTGTAGTACAGGCGTGGGCGGGTGGCATCCTTCAGCCAGGGTGAACGGGCTGGCGGGTTGGCGAGGAAAATGTCCACGTACGGCACGGTGACCTCCACCCACATCCCCTCGTCCGTGTAGGGGAAGGCTTGCAGCGGTTGGTTGGGGCGGTAGCGCACGGGCTGGAGCACCGGTTCCCAAATGTATCCTTTCGGCGTTTGGACGAAGCGCTGGTTGACGCGATGCAGGTTGACGCCCACTACTTCGCGCTCCCACGTCACAACCGCATCTTCGTACAGAATACCTACCGTGGGGCTGTCGGCGTCGGGGCGGGCTTTGATTTCGACCTTGCCGATAATGCACACCCGCCCCAGGGGGGTATCCTGGGGAAAGGCGGCGAGATGCCGCCGTTGCCCGCGGGGCAACATAGCCCACGCGCCCATTCCCGCTGCTGCCAGTTTCAACACTTCGCGCCGCGAAAGTGCCACCGTGCACCTCCTGATTGTCTCGACGTGCCTTCCCATTATAGCCTAACATCGCTCCTGTGCTGCTGCAAAAGTCGCCGATTCTCATGCGGCGCACTTCGCTGGTGCATCGCGGATCGCTATGGCGCTGGGTGCAAGCAAATGTCGTAGAAGCACTTTTCAGGATCTCACCCCTCCCCCGCCGCCTACGGCGGCCTCCCCCTCCCCTCCCTTCAGTAAGGGAGGGGAGGGGGGAAGGCGGAGGCTGTCCTTCGTGAGGACAGCCTCCGCCAGGGGGTGGGGAGAGATCTGGCCATACGATAGCCTTATCTACAACATTTGAGTGCACCCTACGGCGCTTTGGCGCTTCACCTCCGGCGTAAGCGGGGTATAATACGCCTTGCCGTCTGCCATCTTTTCGTTGTGAGGTTCCCATGTCCATCGAGCAGGCTTTGACCTATTTGCAAACCCATCAGGATCGCTTCCTGGCCGAATTGGAAGCCCTGTTGCGCATTCCTTCGGTTTCGACCACGCCCGACCATGGCAGCGACATTGCCCGCGCGGCCAACTGGGTGGCTGACAACCTGCGGGCGATGGGGGCGCGCCGCGTCGCGGTGTATCCCACCGCCCGCCACCCGGTCGTTTACGGCGAAATGCCTGCGTCACGGCCTGACGCCCCTACCGTGCTCATCTACGGGCATTACGACGTCCAGCCGCCCGATCCCCTCGGCCTGTGGGAGACGCCGCCGTTCGAGCCCACGGTGCGCGGCGAGCGGCTGTACGCCCGCGGTGCAACCGACATGAAAGGCCAGGTAATGGCCTCCTTGAAAGCGGTCGAAGCCGCGGCCCACGCCGGGCTGCCGGTGAACATCAAATTCGTCATCGAAGGCGAAGAGGAAATCGGCTCGCCCGACCTGGCCGGCTTCATCGCCGACCACAAGGAAATGCTCGCCGCCGACGTCTGCCTCAACCCCGACGCCGGGATGCTCGGCCCCGACTGGCCGACCATTACCTATGGCCTGCGCGGTCTGGCTTACTTCGAACTGCGCGTCTACGGCCCGGCACACGACCTGCATTCGGGCATCTACGGCGGCGTGGTGCACAACCCCGCCCAGGCGCTGGCCGAACTGCTGGCCGGTATGCACGACGAGCACGGGCGCGTGACCCTGCCCGGCTTCTACGACAAAGTGCGCCCCATCTCCGAGGAAGAGCGCCGCGCCTTGGCGCAGTTGCCTTTTGACCCCGAAGCCTTCTACCTGCAGCAAACCGGCGTGCCTAAACTGTGGGGCGAGCCCGAATACACCCCGGTAGAGCGCACCGGGGCCCGCCCTACGCTGGAAATCAACGGCTTGTACAGCGGCTACATTGCCGAAGGCGCGAAGACCGTGATTCCATCCTACGCGATGGCGAAAATCTCCTGCCGTCTGGTGCCCGACCAGGATCCGGAGGAGGTGGCCGAGCAACTCAAAGCCTACCTGACCGCCCACGCTCCCGACACCATCCGCTGGGAACTGGACGTCATGGACGGCGCACCGGCTTCGATGACCAGCCTCAACACGCCCGGCGTGCAGGCGCTGGCGCAGGCCATGCAGGCCACCTGGGGGCGGAAGCCTTTCTATCGCCGCGAGGGCGGCAGCATTCCGGTGGTCGGCCAGATGCAGCAGATTTTGGGGTTGGATTCGGTGCTTACCGGCTTCGGCCTCCCCGACGCCAACCTGCACGCGCCCAACGAAAACCTGCATCTGCCCACCTGGCGCAAGGGCATGGAGGCGCTGGTGCGCTTTTTCTACGCTTTTGCGGAGGCCGCGGCGTGAGCGTGCTTCGCCGATGGTACCTTTTGCCCCTTCTGGCTGCCGAAGGGGTGGCTGAGGTGGACCCGCCTATGGACATTCCCACGGCGGGCAAAAATCTCAAAATGCCCGCCTACGGCGGCCAGGCGATCATCGAGGGCGTGATGATGCGCGGCCGACGGGCGGTCGCCATGGCCATGCGTAAGCCGGACGGCGAGATCCACACCCACACCGAGCGCCTCAGCCCGCTCTACCAAAGCCGTTTGATGCGGGTGCCCTTTCTACGGGGCATCTTGGGGCTGTGGGATGCGCTCGTATTAGGCACGCGGGCCCTGACGCTGTCGGCCAACTTGCAGGTTTCGGAAGAGGAGCAACTGGAAGGCTGGGGGCTGTACCTCACTTTGGGCTTTTCGTTGCTCGTGGGCGTCGCGATGTTTGCCCTTTTGCCTGCGGGCATAGGCCACTGGGCGCAGCAGGGGCTGCACATCACGCCGTTTTGGGGCAATTTGCTGGAGGGATTGGTGCGGCTGGCGCTGTTGGTGGGCTACGTGTGGGCAATCGGCCTGGCGGAGGACGTTCGCCGCCTGTATC
>JALSPT010000097.1 GCA_026985785.1 Anaerolineales bacterium | reverse complement strand
CGGTGTTGATGCTGCTGGCGCTGCTGTGGTTGGGGCTACAGGCGGGCACTTTCTACTTGCCCGAATTGCTGACCAGCGGCGTCCATCTGCCGCTGCACATCCAGTCGTGGCTGTTCCTCGCCTTTGCCTTGGCGTTTGCCATCAAGGTGCCGATGTGGCCGCTGCACTCGTGGTTGCCCGACGCGCACGTGGAAGCGCCAACTGCCGGTTCGGTCATCCTGGCGGGCGTGCTGCTGAAGATGGGCACCTACGGCTTCCTGCGCTTCAACCTCTCGCTGTTCCCCGAAGCGGCGGTGAAGTATGCCGTGCCGATTGCCGTGCTGGCGATCATCGGCATCCTCTACGGCGCGATGGTGGCCTACGCTCAAAAGGACTTCAAGAAACTGGTGGCCTACACCTCGGTGAGCCACTTGGGCTTCGTGATGCTCGGCTTGTTTGCTCTCAACCCGCGCGGCATTGCGGGCGGCATCTTGCAGATGATCAACCACGGCATCAGCACGGGCGCTTTGTTCCTTATCGTGGGCATCATTTACGAACGGACGCACACGCGTGATCTGAGCGCCTTTGGCGGCCTGTGGAAGATCATGCCGATCTACGGCGCTTTCTCGCTGATCGTGGCGCTTTCCTCGATGGGCTTGCCCGGCTTGAACGGTTTCATCGGCGAGTTCACCATCTTGATGGGCGCTTTCGAGTCGCCGATTTTGGGACCCGCTTTTGCCATTTCTGCCGCGCTGGGCATCGTGTTGGCGGCGGTGTATATCCTGGTGATGCTGCAAAAAGTCTTCCTTGGGCCTGTCAAGGAAAAGAACTTGGGGCTGAAAGACCTCAACTGGCGCGAGATTACCGTGTTGGCCGTGCTGACCGTGTTCATTTTCTGGATTGGCCTGCACCCAGCGCCGTTCTTCGATCTGATGATGCCCGCGGTGGACAAACTGGCGCACGGTTTGCAGGCCGCGGCGCTGGCGATGCATTAGTGGCCGCGCGGGGCAGAGGGAAATCTGCCCCGCTGCGTTCTCTTTTTGCCGCGGCTGCTTCTTCGACGAGGATGTCATGAGTTTTTCCGATATTGCCACCCTGTTGCCGGAAACTTTTCTGGTGCTTTGGGCCAGTGTTTTGTTGCTGGTAGATTTGTTCATTCCCCGGCAGCGCAAGGGCTGGACGGCGGCGTTGGCGGCCTTCGGGTTGATTTTGACGCTTTACCTTGCCGTGGCGCAGGGGAGCGGCCTGGGGGCAGGGTTTGGCGGCATGGTGGTTTCCGACGGCTTTGCAACCTTTTTGGAAGTGTTGCTGCTGGTGAGCGGGCTGTTGGGGCTGGCGCTGGCGCATGATTACCTCAAGCGCCTGCAAATGGTGCGCGGCGAGTATTACACCCTGTTGCTGTTTTCGGTGGCCGGGATGATGCTGATGGCCAAGGCTGCCGACCTGATGGTGATGTTCCTTGCCCTGGAACTGCTCTCCATCCCGCTGTATGTGCTGGCCGCTTTTGGTCGCCCGCTGGCGCGGGGCGAAGAGGCCGGATTGAAGTATTTCATCCTTGGGGCGTTTGCCGCCGCCTTTCTTGTGTACGGCATCGCCTTGACCTACGGTGCAACCCGCACCACGCTGATCGACGGCATCGCCCAGGCTGCGGCCAGCGGCACGGCTAACATGCTCTTGCTGGCAGTGGGCGGCGGCTTGTTGCTGGTGGGATTGGGCTTCAAGGTGGCGGCAGTGCCCTTCCATATGTGGACGCCCGACGTCTATCAGGGCGCGCCGGCTCCGTTAACCGGCTTCATGGCTGCAGGCGCGAAGGTGGCCGGATTTGCGGCCTTATTGCGGGTGTTGGTGCTGGCCTATCCCGCGCTGGCGGCGCAGTTGACGCCCATCGTGTGGGCGCTGGCCCTGCTCACCATGGTGGTGGGTAATCTGGCCGCTTTGGCGCAGAAGGACATCAAGCGGATGCTGGCCTATTCCAGCATTGCCCACGTGGGTTATATGCTGGTGGCCGTGGTGGCGTTTGGAAACGCCGCGCTCTCGGCGACCGCGGTCGCGGCGGTGCTGTTTTACCTGTTGGCCTATGCAGCCACCAATTTCGGCGCCTGGAGCGTGGTGGTGGCTTTGGAGCAACGGGAGGGGCGCGGTACGGCGATCGCCGATTACGCCGGGTTGGGGCGCACCCATCCCTGGCTGGCGCTGGCGATGACCGTGTTCATGCTTTCGTTTGGCGGCTTCCCGCCCACGGTGGGCTTTGTGGGCAAGTTCTACCTCTTCCGTGTGGCGCTGGATGCCGGTTATGTCGGTCTGGCGATTGTGGGCGTGCTGGCCTCGGTGGTGTCGGTGTATTACTACATGCGGGTGGTCACGACCATGTACATGCGGGAGGGGACGCCGGAGGCTCGCGGCGACGGCTGGCTCAACCTCAGTGTGGGGCTGAGCGCTTTGGCGACGGTGGCTCTGGGCATCGTGGTCGCGCCGGCCTTTCAGTGGGCAATGCGGGCGGTGATGCGCGCGTTCTAAAAAAATCCCCGGCAGCCGCAAAAAAGACATTGCCGGGGAGGACGAGTGGCAAAACGACCGGCGGGATGGTCCCCGCCGGTTGTGTTTTTCAGGCCAGCGCCCGTTCCAGCGCCGGGCGGAATTTGTAGCCGTAGATGATCAGGCCGCGCTCGCTGCCGTCGTCACGTAGTTTGCGCGTGACCATCTCCACCGGCATCCCGATGTAGGGCTGGGTGTCGCCCAGGTCGGTCAGTTGGGCGGTCAGCATCGGGCCTTCGTCCAGTTGGATGAGCGCCACGACGTAGGGGGCCTGATAGCCCTCCGGCGCCTGGCGCACGGTGGTGAAGGATTGCACCGTGCCGGTGCCGACGAAGGTGTAGGTGGTTTTGGCTTCCAGGCCGCAGTGCGGGCACACATCTCGCGGCGGGAACAGTTTCGCGCCGCAGTGGGGGCAGACTTCACCCTGCAGGGCATAGCGCTGTTTGCGTAATCGCCAATGGCGTGAGATTTCCATCGTTTCACTCTCCTGCTTGCGGGTTTTCGGGGCTATTGTGCGCCCGGGAAACTGTCAGAAACTATCAAAATGGGGACGCCAAGGGCGCCAAGAGAGACACAAAGACGCCAAGAGAGACGCCAAGGTCGCCAAGAGGGGAGTGCAGAGGCACGGAGGAGCGCCGAGGCGCAGAGAGGGATACAAGAAAGACGCCAAGGACACCAAAGGGGACACAAAGGTCATCGGTGCTTTCTGTGGGTTTCGGTGGCCTCGGTGGTTTCTTCCGAAAATCTGCGTCATCTGCGCAATCTGCGGTTATCTGCGTTCTGTGGGGCGCAGGGCACTGCACCCAGGGCGAAC
>JALSPT010000096.1 GCA_026985785.1 Anaerolineales bacterium | reverse complement strand
CCTTTCCCCCGGAGGTAAAGCCATGACCACCCAAGAACACGAAAGCCACACCGTAAAGCGCCTGATCGCCGACGCCTGCGCCCAGGCCAAGGGCAAGCCCGTGTTGGAAGTCAAAATCGCAGCCGCCAAATGCTCCCACCTGGACGAGGGGCTGGTGCGCTTCTACTGGGACCAGCACGCGGCGGACACCGTCTGCCAGGGCGCGCGCATTGCCTTCCGCGAGGTGCCCTTCATCCAACAGTGCCCCTACTGCGGCCACAAATTCGCCGCCCGCAAGCAAAACGCCCGTTGTCCCCGCTGCCGCGCCGAACACACCGCTACCCTGCTGGGCGACGAGTGCGCCATCGTGGAAGACGTCATCGCAGCCGCCTGAGGCCCCATCCCCCAAAGTAGCCCCAACTTCCGGGAGCGCTCACCCCGCGGGCGCGGCGTGGGGCTTGGCCGCGTCGTGTATAATGAAAGCATGGGGAAACATCTTTGGGAAGCGCACCCTGCGCATTTGACCACCGCCTCTCGGAGGTTGCCATGACCCGGCATCGTCTGTTCGTTCTCAGCCTACTCCTCGCCCTATCGTTCTTTGGCACAGCATGCGGCCCAGCCACACCCCTGCCGCGGCGCACACCGCCCAGCCCTTCCCAAAGCATCAGCGAACGCCCTGCCGCTCCCTCCACCCCCCTCCGCCTTGTGCAAGCGCGGCCTGCACCGGGCACCATTTTACCCCTGCGGGGCGCGCTTGTGTTCACCTTCAACAAGCCCCTGGACCAGGCCAGCGTGCATACCGCCTTCCGCCTGAACGACGCCAGCGACGAAACCGTCGAAGGCACCTTCACCTTCCCCGACGAGCGCACGGTGCGCTTTCAACCCGCGCACCCTCTGACCCCCGAAAGCACCTACACCGCCCGCTTCACCACCGCCCTGCGCGCCGCCGACGGCACCCCCCTGGCCGCCCCCCTCACCTTCACCTACACCACCGAAGCCGCCTTTGCCGTGCTGCGCGTCTTTCCCGCCGAAGATAGCGAAGACGTCGCCACCAGCAGCGACATCACCGTGGTGTTCAACAAGCCCGTGGTGGCGCTCACCGACCGCGCCTCGGCCCCCGACCTGCCGTTGCAATTCAAGCCCGCCATTCGCGGCACAGGCCGCTGGATCAGCACCGCCATCTACCTCTTCCACCCCGACCAACCTCTGCTGAGCAACACCCGCTACACCGTCACCCTGCCCGCCGACACCCGTGACCAGGAAGGCAACACCCTCGGCCATGCCTTTCGCTGGTCGTTCCACACCGCCGCCGTAGCGGTGGACAGCGCCTATGCCGACCAGCGCCACCTCCGACCGGAGGAAATCGCCAACTACATCCGCCTGGATGCCGCCCTGCAGGTGCGCTTCAGCGCGCCGATGGACGAAAAGGCCACGACCGACGCTGTTTACCTGCGCTCACGGAACGGCGTGGTCCCCAAGATGACCGCCAAGTGGAACGACGACGGCACCGTCCTCACCCTGACGCCGCAAACCTACTACACCCCCGAGGCGCTCTACGAACTGGTGGTGGACGAAAACGCGCGGGCGCGCGACGGCGGGCTGATCGCCCAGCCGGTCAGTTTCCCTTTCCAAACCGCGGGCGTGCCGCGGGTGATCTCCATCGAGCCGTCCCCCGAGCACCCGCCCTCGTATTACCGCGGCACGGTGTACGTCGTCTTCGACACCTACTTCGAGAAAGACGCCGTCGCCCCCCATCTGCACGTCAGCCCGCGCCCGCCCCACCTCACCGTCACGGCAACGGGGCGCACCGTCTTCATACAGGGACTAACGCCGGGCACGACGTACACCATCACTTTCGACGCCAACCTGACCGACCTCTTCGGCCAGCGGATGGGCGCGCCTTACACCTTCACTCTCGCCACCGGCCACCGCGAAACCGACGCCGACTTCTTCCAGCCGCCCGGCGGCCTGGGGTTGATGCGCGCCGGCGGGCCGCAGCAGTTTTGGTTCCACCTCACCAACGTCACCGACCTCGCACTGACCCTCTACCGCCACACCGATGCAGACCTGATCGCCTACCTCTACCACCGCGAGGCGACATGCGCCCTGCCATCCGCCGCCGTGGGCTCCTGGCAGCGCCACCTCGACGGCCAGCCGGACGACAAAATCTACAACCGCGTCCTCAGCCTGAGCGATCTGACTGGCGGGCAACCCCTCCAGCCCGGCGTCTATTGCGTCCAGATGACGTACCGTGGCAACCACAAAAAGGCCAACAGCACCCTCTGGCTGGCGGTGGTCACCGACCAGTTGCTGCTCGAAACCACCCCCGGCGGCGGGCTGGTATGGGTCACCGACGCCGACAGCGGCGAACCGCAAGGTCAACTTCCGGTCACAGCCTACATTCAGAACCGCGAGGACGCGCTCAGGCCGCTTCCTCCTCAAACCACCAACGCCGACGGCCTGGCCTTCTGGCGCGGCTCGGCAGCCCCCATCCGCCTGGCGCTCATCCACACCGCCGACCATTTCGCCATCGCAGACGCCCAATGGGGCACCAACCCCGACGATCGCTACCTTGCCGATTTCTACTACCTCCTCTACAGCGCCGAGCGCGGCAACCTGCCGGTGGCCTTCATCTACACCGACCGCCCGCTCTACCGCCCCGGCCAGAAGATTTTCTTCAAGGGCGTCGTGCGGCGGGAGGACGACCTGCGCTACAGCCTGCCCGACCTGACGGCAGTCCGGGTCTCGCTGTATTATCAGGACAAGATGTTCTTCCAGCAACGGGTGCCCCTTTCGCCTTATGGCACCTTCCACGGCTCGGTGACCCTACCGGAAGAAGCCCCCACCGGCACCTACTCATGGCGCATCGACCCCGTCGGCTGGCGTGGCCAGGCCCCCGGCAAGGCACGCCAAGCCCTCGGCTGGGGCAGCGTGCGGGTGGCCGCCTACCACAAGCCGGTCTTCCAGGTGGCCCTCACGCCCGAAAAGCCTACCCTGTTCCCCGGCGAAGACACCACCGTCCACCTCCAGGCTACCTACTACGCCGGCGACGCCGTCAACCGCGGGCAGGTCGCCTGGTATGTGGCACCGGAAACCTACACCTTCCAGCCGCCGGAGGATTACGCTGGCTACGTGTTCTACAAAGTGGACGATATGCCGTGGGACTGGTGGGAGGCCACCTTCCACAGCCAGCCCCCCCACATCGACCAACACGGCAAGGGTACGACCGACGCCGAGGGGAAATTCACCATCCCGGTACGCACCGACGAAATCACCTCGGAGGACGACGTCAGCCTGACCGTGTGGGCCTCGGTCACCGACCGCGGCGGCAACACCGCCGACGGCTTCACCGAGGTGGTGCTGCGGCGGAGCAACGTCTACGTCGGCCTGCACAGCAACCGCTGGCTGGGCGCGGTCGGCCAACCGCTGACGGTGGATCTGGTGGTGCTCGACGCGGCGGGCAAACCGCAGCCCAACCATGACCTCACGCTGCAGGTCGCGCGGGAATTGTGGCACAGCGTGCAGCAGCGTGACGCGGCGGGCATCCTGCGCTGGAAAAACAGCCTCGAACTGGTGCCCGTGCAACAGGGCATCCACCTCACCACCGACGAGCACGGCAAGGCGCAATTCACCTTCACCCCCACCCAGAGCGGCACCTACCGCTTCACCGCCACCGCCCGCGACCAGGCCGGGCGGGAGCGCACCGCCTCGCTGCGGCTGTGGGTGGCCGGGCGGAGCGCGCTGCTCTGGGAGCGCCAGGCGCACAGTCTGCTGCTGGTGCCCGACCACGCCGCCTACCACCCCGGCGACACCGCCCACTTGCTGGCGCCCCAACCCTTCGCCCAGCCCGCCTACGGCCTGCTCACCGTGGCGCGCGGACACATCTTCGACGCGCGGGTGGTGCGCCTCGACCAGCCCGAAAACATCCTCCCCGTGCCCATCACGGGCGAGATGGCGCCCCAGGTGTATGCCTCCCTGGTGGCCGTGGGCGCCCCCCACGGCAACAGCCCGCCCGATTTCAAAGAGGCCACCGTACGCCTGCCTGTGGCGTTGGACGAGCAGCAACTGACCGTGCACCTGAAGCCCGACCGTCCCCAGGCCGAGCCAGGCCAGAGCGTGACCGTCAGCATCGAAACCACCACCACCGACGGCCAACCCGTCCCCGCGGAGGTTTCGCTGGCCGTGGTGGACAAGGCCATCTACGCCCTGGCACCCGACACCTTCGACCTGCTCGCCCGCCTCTACCCGCGGCGCGCCCTCTCGCTGGCGCAGGGCATTTCGCTCACCCAGAGCATAGAAGCCTACAACGCCCGCGCGGTGGCCAAAGCCCTGGCGCTGGGGGCGGCCATGGGCAGCGGCGGCGGGGACGAAAAGGGCGCCGACCTCGGCGGCGTGATCACCCTGCGCCAGAACTTCCGCGACACCGCCTACTGGCGCGCCGTGATCCAAACCGACGACCACGGTCAGGCCCGGATCACCATCCCCCTGCCCGACAACATGACCACCTGGGTACTGACGGCGCGCGCCATCACACGCGATACCCGCGTCGGCAGAGCCACCACCGAAATCACCGTCAGCCGCCCCTTCTTCGTGCGGCTGCACACCCCGGCCTTCTTCACCGGCGGCGACCAGCCCACCATCCAGGCCGTGGTGCACAACACCACCGACGCCCCTCTCGCCGCCACCGTGCGCCTCACCCGCGCCGACGGCCTCACCCTGCAAGACCCCGCCGAACAGCGCGTCACCGTGCCCGCCCGCGGCCAGGCCGCGGTGACCTGGCACGCCACCGTGCCGTTGACATCCGCCCGGGTGGATCTCACCGTCGAGGCCACCGCGGGCGCTTACCGCGACGCCTCCCGCCCGTTGCTCACCACCCTGCCCGACGGCGGCATCCCCGTGCAGCAATTCGTCACCACCGAGGCGGTGGGCACCGCCGGGGTGCTGCGCAGCGCCGACGAAGTGCAGGAGACCGTCACCCCGCCCGCCAACACGCCCCACGCCACCCTGCGCCTCGACCTGGCCGCCTCCCTCACCGCCGGGCTGGCGCAGACCCTGACCGCCATCCAGCCCCCCAAATCCGCCTGCATCCCCACCTGGGCCGACAACCTGATGACCAACGCCGCAGCCGCCCAGGCGCTGCAGGCCACCGGCGCCTCCTTCGAGCATCAGAACGACCTCGACGCCGCCATCAACCGCGCCATCCGCACCCTACAGGCCTACCAGCGGTGGGACGGCGGCTGGGGGTGGTGCAACGACAGTCGGGAGGCCTCTCCCCACGCCAGCGCGCTGGCCGCCTTTGCCCTCGCGCTGGCCAAACAAGCCGGTTACCCCGTCAGCGAAAGCGCGCTGAACGGCGCCGTCAAGTTCCTGATGTCCGTCCTGCACGCCTCCAAAAGGCCGCTCTCGCCCGCGGGGCAGGCGCTGATCATCGATGCGCTGGCACGCCTGGGCGCCCGCCCCACCGCCGACGCTTACCGCCTGGCCAAACAACGCGCCTCCAACAGGATGACCGCTGCCGGCACGGCGCTGTTGCTGGACGCCGCCACGCGCATGGACATGGGCGCGGACTTCATCACCCCGCTGGTCAAAGCCCTGGAAAACCAGGCTGCGCAAGAGGCCGCCGCGGCGGCCTGGTGGGACAGGTCGCCCGGCTGCTGGTGGGGCTGGAGCAGCAGCACCGCGACCACCGCGCTGGCCGTGGAGGCGCTGCTGCGCGCCGACCCCGAAGCCCCCATGCTGCCCGCCGCGGTGCGCTGGCTGATGACCCGCCGCCAGCACAGCCGCTGGTCGAGCGACGCAGAGACCGCGCTGGCCGTGCTGGCCCTGGCCGATTGGGCCCGGCTGAGCGGCGAGGCACACCCCAACTACCAGGCCGAGGTGTCGTTCAACGGGCAAACAGCAGCCGAATTCCAGGTCTCCTCGGCGGAGGCGCTGCAAGGGCGCAGCCTGGCGTGGAGCGAGCCCGACCTGCGCCTCGGCCAGCCCAACACCCTGAGCATCCGCCGGGGGGCGGGCAGCGGCGCGCTGTACTACGACGCCTACCTGCAAACCGTGCTGCCCGCCGAATCCGTGGATGCCCGCGCCGACGGCATCGCCGTCAGCCGCCGGTACGCGCTGGTGGACGATCTCGAAACGCCGACCACCACCTTCCCGGTGGGCGCGGTGGTGCAGGTGCGGCTGACCGTCGTTGTGCCCCACGACCTGCACCAGGTGCGGCTGACCGACAACCTCCCCGCGGGGCTGGAAGCGCTGGATCCCAACCAGACGCTGGCCCAACAGGCCGAACGAGCCTTCACGCCCACCGACTTCTGGCGCTATGGGTGGGGATGGTGGTATTTCTATCACCGCGAAGCCTACGACGACCGGGTGGTGTTCGTGGCCGACACCCTGCCTGCCGGGGTGTACACGGTGACCTACTACGCCCGCGCCGCGGTGCCAGGCCAGTATCAGGCGCGCCCGGCGGTGGCCTTCGCCACCTTCTTCCCCGACATCCGCGGGCGCACCGCCGGCACCCGCATCACCGTACTTCCGTGAACGCCGTCCCCCTTGCCCACCTATTCTCTCATGGCTATACGAAACGCCCCGCCCCCGGAGGTATTCCATGCTCTCGCGCAAAGTTTTCCTGCTTCCCGCCCTCGCCTTGCTCATCGTGCTCATCATGGCCTGTACCTTGTTCCCCGTCGCGTCCGCTCCCTCTCAATCGTCCGCCGGAGCACTGAGCATCACCCAAACCGCCCTGGCGCTGCAACAAACCCAGGTGGCGCTGGAACTCACCCGCCGGGCGCCCTCTCTGGTCGCCCCCACGTCGCCGCCCCAACCCACCGCGGCGGCGCTTCCCACCACCGCGCCCGCCACCCCCACCGCCCAACCTCTCCCCTCGGCCACCCTTCCCGCGCCCACGGCCACGCCCGCGGCCTCCGGCTCCGGCCTACCCGGCACCGCCAGCGGCAACCTCAATTGCCGCACCGGCCCCGCCCCCTATTACCCCGCCATCGACACCATGAAAGCCGGTGACAAAGTCACCGTCATCGGTCGCCAACCCCAGGGCAACAACTATTGGCTGGTCACCACCCCGCGCGGCAACACCTGCTGGGTATGGGGACGCTGGCTCAATATCACCGGTGACACCTCTACCCTGGCCATCGCCACCCCGCCCCCGCCGCCGCCTGCTGCCGCTTCCATCCGCCTGCTCCGCCAGGATACTTGCGGCAGCCATTTCCTGGTGTTTGCCATCCTCAACCAGGGGCCCCAGCCGATCGAATCCTACCTCATTCGCATCAAAGACCTGAAAACAGGGCTGCTGTTCGACAACACCGCCATTCCCTCTTTCGAGGATGGCTTCTACCGTTGCGGCGACACCCTGCCCACTCTCAAACCCCGGCAGGAAACCGAGGCCTGGGTGCCCATTGGCAACAACGACACCCATGGCCACACCGTCCAGGTGACGCTCAAAACGTGCACCGAGGATGGCTTCGGCGGTCAGTGCATCGAGCGCACGCCGTTCAACGTCACGGTGCCGTAAGCGTGAGAAGAGGCTGGCCGGTCAGCGCGATCGGCCAGCATTCATTTTTTCCTTGCCCAAGGAAACGACCAACATATCCACCCCAATGCGATGGCGCAGGCCCCCGATCGTGGTGCCGAAAACCAGGTCGGAAAGGCCGGCATGGCCGTGCGCGCCCACCACCACCAGATCCGCCTCCACCTCGGTCACCAGCCGGGCCAGCGCCGCGGCAGGATCGCCCGTACCCAGCCGCCAGACAGCCCGCACGCCCTGCGCGTGCAGTACTTCAGCCCACCTTTCCAACCGTTGACGGTCGAGCGCCACCTCCAGATCCTCGGCCTCGCGCCCCCAGGCGCGCGCCGCCGGGCTTTCCACCACGTGCAGCAAGTAGAGGGTGGCTTCCCGAGGGTGGATGGCCCGCAGCGCCGCCTGCACCAGTTGCCGGTCTCCACCGGAAAAATCCAGCGCCACCGCGACGCGACGGTACGGCGTGGCAACCAGCCTTTCCCCCTCCTCCAGCCGCGGGGCGGCCACCGGCGTGGGGCGATGGGGCACCAGCACCCGCTCACGCTGCGGAGCACGCCGCGACTTCAGCCACGGGTGCAGCGCGACGTAGCCCAACAAGGCCGCAAACGCTGCCGCCAGAGGGAACAACGACGCCCACACCAACCAGGCGTGTGCCCCGGCTGCCGCTGCCCATTGACCGATCTGATCGGCCACCAGCACGACATTCAACCCCAAGATCACCAGCGCCACCACCCACGCCACCGCCTGCACGCGCCGCGAGATGGCAAACTGCCCCATCCGCCGCCGGTCGGCCACGGCGTGAATCAGCGGGATGATGGCAAAAGGCAACTGCAGCGAGAGCACCACTTGGCTCAACACCAGCAGGTCGCCGGTCGCCCGCTCACCACGCCACAGGATCACCGCCACCGCGGGGGCCACGGCCAGGATGCGGGTGATCAGCCGCCGCAGCCAGGGGCGGATGCGCAGGTTGAGGTAACCCTCCATCACGATCTGCCCCGCCAATGTGCCCGTGACGGTCGAACTCTGCCCCGAAGCCAAAAGCGCCACGGCAAAGGCAATCGGCGCGATCGCGGTGCCCAAGAGCGGCGCCAGCAGGCGATGGGCGTCCTGAATCTCGGCCACCTGGAAATAGCCATGCCGATAGAACACCGCCGCCGCCATCACCATGATGGCCGCGTTGACGAAAAACGCCAGGTTCAGCGCCACAGCGGTGTCGATATTGTTCCAGCGGATGGCATCGCGCACCTCTTCCGGGCGGCGGCCAATCTTTCTGGTCTGCACCAGCGCCGAATGCAGATAGAGGTTGTGCGGCATCACCGTAGCCCCCAAAATGCCGATGGCAATGTACAGCGCCGTCATGTCCGGCAGATGGGGTACGAAACCGCGCAGGATACCGCCCCAATCCGGGCGTCCGAGGGCAATTTCGATGAGAAAAGAAGCCCCTATCGTCCCCACCAGCGCCAGCACCACGCTTTCCAGTTTCCGAATGCCAAAGCGGGAAAGCACCAGCAGCAAGAGGGTATCGAAAGCGGTGAGCAACACCCCATAGAGCAACGGCAGGCCAAAGAGCAGTTGCAGCGCAATCGCCGAGCCTATGACCTCGGCCAGATCGGTCGCGGTGATGGCAATTTCGGCCAGCAGGTAGAGGGGAATGTTGACCAGGGGGGGGTATTCTTCCCGGCAGACCTGCGCCAGGTCGCGCCGCCCCACAATGCCCAACCGGGCGGCCAGGCTTTGCAGCAGGATGGCCATCAGGTTGGACATCAGCAAAACCCAAATCAGGGTATAGTTGTAACGGCTGCCAGCGGCAATATCGGTCGCCCAGTTGCCGGGGTCCATGTAGCCCACGGCAGCCATCAGCGCCGGCCCGGCAACCGCCAGCCAGCGCCGCCACCAGCGCCCGTGGGCGGGTACGACCACGGTTTCGTGCACTTCGGAGAGGGATTGGTGCGGATGTGTCATCACGCAGGCTCCGTCATCTCGGGCGCGGGTGCAACGAACACCGCCGCCGCCACCGCGGGGCCGATCACCACCGGTTGGGCGCGCCCGCGAATCGCCAACGAAAGCAGGTGATCGCCGGCGGTGCGGCCTGCCACCCGTACCACCGCGCCCGGCTGCAACCCCACCTCAGCCAAGCGCCGCAGCACCGCCGCGTCGCCGTCCGAAACGCTCACCACCTGCAGGCGCGCGCCCACCTCCGCCTGCGCCAGGGGGAACCCCTGCACGGCGGGGAGCGCCAGTTTCCGGTCGGGGATGGGGTGCCCGTGGGGGTCGAAGGCCGGCTCGCCCAACAACTGGGCGATGCGGTTCGTCATCTGCTCGGAAACCACATGCTCCAGTCGCTCCGCCTCCTCGTGCACCTCGTCCCAGCGGTAACCCAACACGCGCACCAGGAACAGTTCCAACAGGCGATGACGGCGAATGGTCTCCAGGGCTACCCGCTCCCCCGCGGGCGTCACCGTCGCGCCGCGGCGGGGGTGGTAGACCACCAGGGGCGGCTGCTCGGCCATCAGCCGCTTGAGCATTCCGGTCACCGAAGCCGGCGTCACGCCCAACACGGCGGCCAGGCGCGTGGTCGTCGCCCGCCCCTCTCGCCGGGCGAGGTGGTAGATGGCTTTGAGGTAATCCTGCACACTGGGCGATGTTTCAGGCATGGCGAAAATCCAATTTAGAGCAGGCTAAATTTTAGCCCTGCACAGCCCAGGCGTCAAGGGCAGCAAAATCCCATCTCCTCAAGCATCCCCCCGGCTCCTTGTGGTATAATGTCCCCCGGCTAATCTCTTTTCAGGTGGAAAAACGATGTATTCTCGCGTCCTCCAGGCGTCCGTTGTGTTCCAGGCAAACTCTCCGCTGCCTTAGCGCGCAGTCCCTTTGTTCCTCAACGGGCGCCTTCCGCACACCGGAGGGCGCTTCGTGTTTAACACTCCTTGGAGGTGAACCGTGCCCGCCATCGTTGTCCGTCATTTGCACAAAACCTATCGCGCGCCCCAACGGGAACCCGGCCTGCGCGCCACCCTACGGCACTTGGTCGCCCCCCGCTACCGCACCATCGAAGCCTTGCGGGATGTTTCTTTTACCGTCGAGCCAGGCGAAGCCGTAGGCTACCTTGGGCCCAACGGCGCCGGCAAGACCACGACGCTCAAAATCCTCGCCGGGGTGCTTTTCCCCGACGCAGGAGAGGCGCGTGTGCTGGATTTCACCCCCTGGGAAGGTGACCACGACTTCAAACGGCAGATCGCCTTCGTGATGGGGCGCAAAGGCCAGTTGTGGTGGGATTTGCCGGCGCTGGACCTCTTCCTTCTCTTTCAGGAAATGTATGCCGTGCCCGAGGCTCTTTTCCGCCGCCGCCTGGACGACCTTACCGCCCGCTTTCGCGTCGCCGATCTGCTCACCGTGCCCATCCGCAATCTCTCCCTGGGCGAACGGATGAAAATGGAACTCATCGCCGCCCTGCTTCACGGCCCGCAAGTGCTCTTTTTAGACGAGCCGACGTTGGGGCTGGACGTCCTCGCACAGCACGAAATCCGCACCCTGTTGCGCCAGCAGGTTGAAGAAGACGGCCTCACCTTGATGATGGCCAGCCACTACATGCGCGATGTCGAAGCGTTGTGCGACCGGGTCATCCTGCTGGAACAAGGCCACATCCGCTTTGACGGCCCCTTAGCCGATCTCAAAGCCCGGTTTGCGCCTCACCGCCGGGTGGAAGCCGTGCTCAGCCGCCCTTTGCCGCCGGGCAAGACGCCACCCGCCGCCCGCTGGCTGGTCAACCGCGCCGGCCCACGGATGCAATGGCAGATGCCGCGGGCCGAAGTTCCCTCTTTCCTGCATCACCTGACCGCTCACTACGAAATCACCGACCTCAGCGTGGCCGAACCCTCGCTGGAAGAGGTGCTGCGTCATCTCTTCGACACCCCCGACGCCGCGTCAGGCCACAGCGCGCCACAGGAGGTTTTCTGATGTCCTGGCGACCTTACCTCACCACCGCGCGGCTGGCCATTCGCGAAGCAGCCTTCTACCGCTTGAACCACTTGCTGAGTTTCGTGGTGGCAGCAGTACCGTTGGTGGCCTTGCTCTTGTTGTGGGAGCAAATCGTCGGCCCCGGCGAGCGTATGGCCGGTTTGAGCCGGGCGCAAATGCTAACCTACTTCATTCTAACAAGGTGGCTATACGAAATGACCGGCCCCGCCGTCTGGGGCGACATCACCTACGAAATCCGCGAAGGCGATCTGGCTTTTCACCTGCTGCGGCCCGAACACTACGGGCGCTATCATTTCTCCCTCATGCTGGGCTCCAAATTGCCCTACGCCATCATCGGGTTGGGCGTGCTGGTGCCGTTTGCTCTGGCCGTCGGGCGCGGTTGGGTGTGGCCGCCTGCCGTGTGGGTATGGCCCGCTTTTGCTCTCAGCGTCATCGCCGCCATCCTGCTGGCTTTTCAATTCACTTTCCTCTTCAGCCTGACAGCCTTTTGGCTGGAAGACACCTCCGGCGTCGCTCTGCTGGTGGATTTCGTGATTCCCTTAGCCGCCGGCGCGCTGGTGCCGCTGGCCTTGTTTCCGGCGCCAATCGCCGCCGCGCTGCGTTGGTTGCCCTTCGCCGCGCTGCTCTCCTTCCCCGCCCGGGTGTACCTCGGCTTGCTGACGCCTCAGGCATGGCTGCACGGCCTCGCAGTGCAGGTCGGCTGGCTGGCCATGCTGCTCCTGGTCAACACCTGGGTCTGGCGGCGCGGCATCCGCCGCTTTCGCGCCGTGGGAGGTTGACAGCATGAAACGCTACTTTCGCCTGTGGAAACATTGGGCACGCCTCTCCTTTTCCCGCCAGGCTCTGTTTCGCGGCAACGCTTGGCTGCGCCTGCTGGGGCACGCGCTCTGGCTGGGTACGGCTTGGGTGTTCTTCGAAGCGATCTACCTGCACGTGCCCACGATTGGCGGATGGCGGCGCGAACAGGTGTGGCTGCTCATCGCGGTCAACGAAATGGCACAACAGTCGTTCAGCATTTTCGTTGGCCAGGGCCTGCTACGGATTTCCGACATGGTGTGGCAAGGCAAACTGGACGGCATCCTCACCAAACCTGTCTCGCCGTTGTTCATCTTTTCGGTATGGCGCATGCGGCTGTACGACGCGCCTTCGCTACTCCTGCCGCTGGCGTTGGGAGGCTACGCCCTACACGCCTTGGGCTGGCATCCCAACACAGGCCAATGGCTGGCTTTCGGTCTGCTGCTCGTGCTGGGGGTCGCATCCCGTTACGCCCTCACGTTAGCCGCGGCTTCGTTGGGCTTTTGGCTCACCCGCATCTACGCCATTCCGGCGCTGCTGGCCGAACTGTTTCGCCTGGCCGGCTACCCCGAAAGCATCTTCCAGGGCGTCGCGCGCGCCGCTTTCACCGTGTTGGTGCCGGCGCTGGTGGTTGCCAACTTCCCGGTAGCCGTGCTGCTGGGCGGGGAAGCCCTC
>JALSPT010000095.1 GCA_026985785.1 Anaerolineales bacterium | reverse complement strand
ACCTGGCGGCGCACGTTGGCGGCATCGGCGCCAACCGGCTGCACCCGGCGGAATTCTTCTATGACAACCTGATGATGGGCGTACAACTGATGCACGAAGCCTGGAAGCGCGGCGTGGAGAAGTTCGTCGCCATCGGCACGGTGTGCGCCTACCCCAAGTTTACCCCCGTGCCCTTCAAGGAAGACGACCTCTGGAACGGCTATCCCGAGGAAACCAACGCTCCCTATGGCCTGGCCAAGAAAATGCTGCTGGTGCAGGCGCAGGCTTACCGCCAGCAGTATGGCTTCAACGCCATTTACCTGCTGCCGGTCAACCTCTATGGGCCTGGCGACAACTTCGACCTGGAAAGTTCCCATGTCATCCCCGCGCTCATCCGCAAGATGATCGAAGCCCAAGAGCGGGGCGACAAACAGGTGGTGCTCTGGGGCGATGGCTCGCCGACGCGCGAATTCCTCTACGTGGAAGACGCGGCGGAAGGCATCGTGCAGGCTGCCGAGAAATACAACGGCCCTGAGCCCGTCAACCTGGGCTCTGGGCGTGAGATCAGCATCAAAGACCTGGCCACCACCATCGCCGACCTGACCGGCTTCACTGGCGAAATCGTGTGGGATACGACCAAGCCCAACGGCCAGCCGCGGCGGGCGTTGGACGTCAGCCGTGCCAAAAAGTATTTCGGCTGGCAGGCCAAAACCGACTTCCTCGAAGGCCTCCGCCGCACGGTGGCTTGGTATCAGGAACACCGCCACGAGATCCCCTGACTTATGCCTTCTTCCCTCTCCGACGAAGTCGTCATCGTTCGCCCTTCCCGCGGGTGGATGGATCTCAACCTGCGGGAATTGTGGCGTTACCGCGAGTTGGTGTATTTTTTGACGTGGCGCAACATCAAAGTGCGCTACAAACAGACTTTTCTTGGGGCGGCCTGGGCGATTTTGCAGCCTTTGCTCACGATGGTGGTCTTCACACTGTTTTTCGGACGGCTGGCGAAAATTCCCTCCGACAACGTCCCCTACCCTATTTTCTCCTATGCGGCGTTGCTGCCGTGGCAACTGTTTTCCAAGGCGCTGACCGACGCCGGGCGCTCGCTGGTCAGCAGCCGTAACATGATCACCAAGGTGTATTTCCCCCGCCTGGCCATTCCCCTTTCCACCATGCTCAGCGGCCTGGTGGATTTTGCGCTTGCCTTCATTGTGCTACTTGGCATGATGGTGTACTACCATGTCACGCCTACTGCCCATGTGTGGACGATTTTGCTCTTCCTTCCCCTGGCACTGATCACCGCATTGGGGGTAGGGCTGTGGCTTTCGGCGCTCAACGTGCTCTATCGTGACGTCGGCTACACCCTCCCCTTTCTCACCCAGGCGTGGATGTTCATCACACCCATTGCCTACTCCTCAACCTTAGTACCGCCCAAGTGGCGATTGGTGTATGCCCTCAACCCGATGGCCGGCGTGGTCAACGGCTTCCGCTGGGCTTTGCTCGATACGCCCACCGGCCCGGACGCCTCACTGGCGGTTTCGGTGGCCGTCGCCGTAGTGTTGCTGATTTCCGGCCTCTACTTCTTCCGCCGCATGGAACGCCAGTTCGCCGACCGCGTCTGACCTCTACCCTCTAACCTCCTCCCTAACCCTCCTATCCCCCATGTCCCTCGCCCTCCGCGTTCACGACCTTGGCAAACGCTACCGCCTCGGCACGCAAATCGATGCCTATGCCACCCTGCGCGATTTGTTGGCCGACGCGGTGAGCGCCGCGTTCCGCCGCCGCAAGAAACAACACCACCCCACGGACGAAACGCTGTGGGCGCTGCGCCACGTCTCTTTCGAACTGCCCCAGGGCAAGGTGTTGGGCATCATCGGCAAAAATGGCGCCGGGAAATCTACCCTGCTGAAAATCCTTTCCCGCGTCACCGAGCCCACCGAAGGCTATGCCGAAATCCGCGGCCGAGTGGGCTCTCTGTTGGAAGTCGGCACCGGCTTTCACCCCGAGCTGACCGGTCGCGAGAACATTTACCTCAACGGCGCGATTTTGGGAATGCGCCGCGAAGAAATCGACCGCAAGTTCGACGAAATCGTGGCCTTTTCCGAAATCGGGCGCTTTCTCGATACGCCCGTGAAGCGCTATTCCAGTGGGATGTATGTCCGCCTGGCCTTTGCCGTGGCCGCGCACCTCGAGCCGGAGATTCTTGTTGTGGACGAAGTGCTCGCGGTGGGCGACGCGGCTTTTCAGCGCAAATGCTTGGGGCGGATGAGCGACGTCGCCCAGGGCGGACGGACGGTGCTCTTCGTCAGCCACAACATGTCGGCCATCCTCAACCTGACGGAAGAGGCCATCGTGCTCGACAAAGGGCAGATCGTGTTCCACGGGCCGACGACCGAAGCCGTGGATTTTTACCTCTCGTCTGCCATGATGCGTTCAGGCGAACGGGTGTGGCAACCCGAAGAAGTGCCTGCCGCTGCCTACCCCTTCCGCCCTCTCGCGTTGCGGGTCAAAGATGCGCGCGGCAGGGCAACGGACACCGTCCGCTCCACCGAGCCGGTTACCGTGGAGGTGGAGTACGCCCTCGATGCACCCCTGCGCGGCCTGCGGGTGGGCATCTACCTGCTGAGTATGCGCGGCGAATACGCTTTCACTTCGTTCGACACCGATGACCTGGACCTGTTCGAGCGGTGGGAAACCCGCCCCGCGGGGCGCTACATCAGCCGTTGCACCATCCCCGCGGATCTGCTCAACGGCGGGCGTTACCTGATCTCGGTCAACGCCAGCGCCTATGGGGTGAAGCGTTACTTCCACGAGGACAACGCGGCGGCGTTCGTGGTCGACGCCACCGGCGCGCCCGGAAGCCAGTGGGCTGAAGCGCGCCCTGGCGTGGTGCGCCCGCGTCTGGCATGGGAAATCGAGGTGGAGGAGCAATGAAGCGCGCCCTCAAGCGCCTGCTGGGCGAGGTGCCCCTCACGGCGGAGACCTACTGGTGGCTGCGGCAACGCGGTCAGCCGGTGGTGGGTTTTCGGCTGGAGCAACTCACCCCCTTGCTCCCCCGCTGGGTTGTTCAAGCGCAGCAGGCCGCCTCTGATGCGTCGCCGGGCAAGCGTGTGTTCGTGTTTGCCACCTTGCATTATTGGCTGGCCAGCACCACGGCGCTTTCGTTGGCGCTGGCCGGGCTTGGGCATCGGGTGACCCTGGGCTATCTGCCTTACCGTGATTGGCAGCGGCGCTACGACCGCTTCGACCTGCGCCGCGCCGACGCCTATGCCCGCTGGGTGCTGCGTCCGATGCGTTCGGTGGTTCGGTTACAAAGCCTGTTGGGGCGACGGGCGGCCACCTTGCCCCGCGCCCTGGCCGAGGCCGTGCGGCAAGTGGCGGTGTACGACGTCCAGTACACCCGCCAGGTGGAGCGGGTGGACGAAAACGATCCCCTGTTCCGTCTTCGCTTGCAACGCAATACCGCCGCCGCGGGCGCGCTGCTGGCGGAATGGTTGCAGCACCACCCTGATGTGGTCATCATCCCCAACGGCATGATTTTGGAATTCGGCGCGGCGCTGCAGACGGCGCGCTTTTTGAACATCCCCGTCACGACGTACGAATTCGGCGAACAGCGCGAGCGGGTATGGCTCGACCGCAACCGCTCGGTCATGCTGCAGGATACGACCGCCTTGTGGCAGGCGGTGCGCCACCAACCGTTGACCGAAGAGCAGGAGGAGCGCATCCGGGCGCTGTTCGCGGCGCGCCGCGGCGGGAAACTATGGGCCAATTTTGCCCGCCGTTGGCAAAACGCGCCTTCCGCGGGCGGGGAACAGGCGCGCGCTGCCCTGAACCTCGATCCACGGCGTCCGGTGTTCCTGTTGGCGACCAATGTCCTCGGCGATAGCCTGGTGCTGGGGCGCGAAATTTTCACCCCCAGCCTGGCCGAGTGGGTGCGACAGACCGTGCGCTATTTTTCCCGCCACCCCGAGGCGCAACTGGTGGTGCGTATTCACCCCGGCGAGCAGCGCACCGAGGGCACTTCGCTGGCCGAGGTCGTGCGCCCGGAGATGGGGCCTAATATCCGCCTGGTGCCTGCCGATTCCCCGCTCAACACCTACGACCTGATCGAAATCGCCGACGCCGGGCTGGTTTTCACCACCACGGTGGGGCTGGAGATGGCGATGAGCGGCCTGCCGGTGGTGGTGGCGGGGCGCACGCACTACCGGCAGCGCGGTTTTACTTTCGACCCTGAGACGCTGGACGACTATTTCCGCATCCTCGACGCTTTGATCGCCGATCCGGCGCGCCATCGCCCCGACGAGGCACGCGTCCGCCTGGCGTGGAAGTATGCTTATCATTTCTTCTTCGACTACCCGCGCCCTTACCCCTGGCACCATGTCTATCGCGGCGAGGACTTTCAACGCTGGAGCATTGCCGATAGCCTGGCGCGCGACGACTTCCGGGCGACGTTCGAGGCTTTTGTGGGGCATCCGTTGCCCTGGGAGACACCCTCGGCGGCCTCAGCCCATAATTAGGAGAGCAACCCTATGAACTGGAGCGAACAAGTTGTGCTGGTGACCGGCGGCACCGGTTCCTTTGGCAAAAAGTTCATTCGCATCATGCTCGACGAATATCACCCCCGCAAGATCATCGTCTTCAGCCGCGACGAACTCAAGCAACATGAAATGCGGATGGCCGGATTTGACCATCCGAGCATGCGCTATTTCATCGGCGACGTGCGCGACCGCGACCGCCTGCGCCGGGCGCTGCATGGGGTGGACATCGTGGTGCATGCCGCCGCGCTCAAGCAGGTGCCGGCGTGCGAGTACAACCCGATGGAGGCCGTCAAGACCAATATCCTCGGCAGCAGCAACCTCATCGACGCCGCGCTGGACGCAGGGGTGAAAAAGGTGCTGGCTTTGAGCACCGATAAGGCGGTCAACCCGGTCAATCTCTACGGCGCGACCAAACTGGCGGCGGAAAAACTGTTCGTGCAGAGCAACGCTTACGCCGCAGGCACGGCGACTCGCTTCAGTTGCACCCGTTACGGCAACGTGGTGGGCAGCCGCGGCAGCGTGGTGCCGGTCTTTTTGCGCCAGCGCGCCCAGGGGCGGCTGACGATTACCGACCCCCGCATGACGCGTTTCTGGCTTTCGTTGGAACAGGGCGTGCGCTTCGTCATCCGCGCCATCGAGCAGATGGAAGGCGGCGAGGTGTTCGTGCCCAAATTGCCCAGCACGCGGGTGACCGACCTGGCAAAAGCCATCGCCCCCAAGGCGGAAATCGAGGTCATTGGCATTCGCCCCGGCGAAAAGTTGCACGAGGTGTTGGTGAACGAGGACGAAGCGCGCCACACGGTGGAACTGGAGGATATGTACGTCATCCAGCCTGCTCAGGCCATGTGGTTTGGCTACGCCTGGCAAGATAAAGGCAAGCCCTTGCCGGAAGGCTTCCGCTATGCCAGCAACACCAACACCCGCTGGTTGACGGTGGAAGAGATCCGCGAGATGATCCGGCCATTCGAAGAGGCGCATGCTGCTCAGAAATAAGCGCTGCCCCAACAAGCCGTGGGACCCCAACCTGACAGCCGCGGAAGTTCGGCGGTCGCCCCGCCGCGCGTTGCGCTGGGTGTATCGCCGGTTGACGGCGGCACAGCGCGGCTTGCCGCAAGTTTACATTGCAGGGGTGAAAAAAGGGGGCACGACCTCTTTGTTTGCTTACCTCACCGCTCATCCCCAGGTGTTGCCCCCTTTTCGCAAAGAGGTCAAATTCTTCCTTTACATGTACGACCTGGGAGAACGTTGGTATCGAGCGAACTTCCCTTTGCAACGCCATCTGGCAGGCCGATTGACGGTGGATGCCACCCCCAATTACCTTTTTGACCCCCTTTTTGCCCAACGGCTGATGGCGCTCAACCCCCAGGCGCGGCTCGTCGTGTTGTTGCGTGACCCGGTGCGGCGCACACTGTCGCACTATTTCCAAAACCGGGAGCGAGGGTTGGAGCCGCTGCCGTTGGCCGAGGCGTTGAAAGCAGAACCTCGGCGGCTTGCAGGCGAAGTCGAGCGCATGCGTGCAGACGTTTGTCATAGCCCGTGGAAGTACCACCGTTTTGCTTATGTGGGCGAAAGCCTATATGCAGAGCAACTGGAGCGTTTGTGGGAGCACGTCCCGAGAGAACAAACGCTGGTGCTGCGCAGCGAAGACCTGTTCGCCGATCCCGGCGCGACGCTGCGGGAAGTCGAGCGCTTTCTCGGCCTGCCACCGTGGGAGCCTGAGGCTTACCTCGCTTTCAAGAAAGGCCAATATCGCCTGACGGCGGAGGAAGAAGCCGTAGCAGAGCGGCTGCGGGCGTTTTTCCGCCCTCACAACAAGCGGCTGTATGCGCTGCTGGGGCGCGAGATGGGCTGGGACGAAACGCCATGAGGTTACTGGTTACAGGCATCACCGGCTTGTTGGGTGTGAACCTGGCGTGGGAGGCGTTGGCCGCTGGGCATGAGGTGGTAGGCGTCGCGCGGAGGGCGCTGCCGCGAGCGCCCTTCCGCACGTTGCAGGCTGATCTGGCCCGGCCTGGCGCTGCCGATGAGGTGTGGCGGGTGGCCCACCCCGACGCCGTGGTGCATACCGCCGCGCTGGCCCACGTCGATGCCTGCGAGCAGCAGCCCGACCTTGCCGAGCGCCTCAACGTCCATCTGCCTGCCGAACTGGCGGCGCTGGCGGCGCGCGAGGGCGTGCCCTTCGTCCACATTTCCACCGATGCCGTTTTCGACGGGCGCCGCGGCGATTACACCGAAGCCGACCCGCCCCGCCCCCTCAACACTTACGCCCGCACCAAACTGGCCGGCGAACGCGCCGTCCAGACTGCCTACCCCGACGCGCTGGTCGCGCGGGTCAATTTCTTTGGCTGGAGCCTGAGCGGCAAGCGCAGCCTGGCCGAATGGTTTTTGGTGCGGCTGCGCCAGGGTGAGCCATCTCCCGGTTTTACCGACGTCTACTTCTGCCCGTTGCTGGCCAACCACCTGGCGCAGGTCTTGTTGGAAGCCCTTGCCCGTGGCCTGCATGGCCTTTATCATTTCACCGGCAGGGCTTGTGTGAGCAAATACACCTTTGGCGTGGCCTTGGCGCGCCGCTTTGGACTGCCTGCGGCGTTGGTGCGCCCGGCGTCGGTGAACGAGGCGCCGCTCACTGCGCCCCGCCCGCGGCGCCTCACCCTGCGCAGCGACAAACTCGCAGCCGCCCTGGGGCATTCGCTCCCCGACTGGGAAGCAGGTCTGGATGCCTTTTACACCCTTGAACGCCGCGGCTATCCCGAACGCATCCGTGGCTGGCAGTAGCCTTTCCCCATCTCTTGGAGGTGTACCATGCCCGAAATCCGCATTGGCAACCGCCTGATTGGCGACGGCCACCCCACCTATTTCATCGCCGACATCGCCGCCAACCATGATGGCTCCTTGGAGCGCGCTAAAATGCTTATCCGCCTGGCCAAGGAAGCCGGGGCGGACGCCGCCAAGTTCCAGCACTTTCTCGCCCCCAAAATCGTCTCCGATTATGGCTTCCGCGCCTTTGGCAAACAACTTTCCCACCAGGCCGCGTGGAAGAAATCGGTCTATCAGGTGTACGAAGAGGCTTCCTTGCCCCGCGACTGGACGCCGTACCTCAAAGAGGAATGCGACAAGGTCGGCATCGACTTCTTTTCCTCACCTTACGACTTCGACTCGGTGGACCACATCGAACCGTATGTGCCGGTGTACAAGGCCGGTTCGGGGCTGATGTCGTGGCCGGAATTGCTGGTTTACATGGCGAAAAAGGGCAAGCCCATCATGATGGCCACCGGCGCTTCGGATATCAGCGACGTCGCCCGGGCGATGCGCATGGTGCGGGAAGTCAACGACCAGATTGTGCTGATGCAGTGCAACACCAACTACACGGCCAGCGAGGAAAACTTCGACCATATTCACCTGAACGTGTTGAAGACCTACCGCAGCATGTGGCCGGACGTGGTGCTGGGCATCTCCGACCATACCCGCGGCCTGGCCGTGATTTTGGGCGCGGTGGCCCTGGGCGCCCGGGTGGTGGAACGCCACTTCACCGACGACAACGATCGGGAAGGCCCTGACCACAAATTCGCCACCAACCCCGACGAATGGGCGCTGATGGTGGAAGAAACCCGCAAACTGGAACGCGCCCTTGGCTCCGGCGACAAATTCGTGGCCGGCAACGAAAAGGAAACCTACCTGGTGCAGCGCCGCTGCGTGCGCGCCGCGCGCGACATCAAAGCCGGGGAAACCATCACCCGCGAGATGCTCGACGTCCTGCGCCCCAACGTCATCGGCGCAATCCAATCGTGGGAGATGGACGCGGTCATCGGCACCCGCGCTCTGCGCGATATTCCCAAAGGCGATGCGCTGCGCTGGGTGGATGTTGGAATATAGGCTCTCGGGGTTGGTCTGACGTTTCAACGGGGCGGTTGCCCTCTCCTTGAGAGAGTTGGCAAGCCGAGCATCTTGCCCAAGTGGACGGTGACTGCCCCTTTGTTGCCCGCCCTACTACCGCTTCAGGTGCTTTTTCCCGTATCCTTCTGCCTTTTTCTCCGTCTTAGAGTGTAGGAAGCATTATGGCGCCATCCTCTGATGCCCAATTGCTGAAAGCCGCCCGACAATGGGATATGGAAGCCCTTGGCCAGATTTACGACATCTACAGTCCCTTGCTTTACCGTTATGCCATGCGTTTGCTGGGGGATCAAGATCTGGCCGAGGAATGCGTCGCGGAAACTTTTGCCCGCTTTTTGCAGGCGCTGCGGAACGGTGGCGGGCCGAAGGAGCACCTTAAGGCTTATCTTTACCGGGTGGCGCATAATTGGGTAACCGATTACTATCGCCGCCAGCCGCCACCTCAGACCGACATCGACGCTCTCGGTGAGGTGCTCTCCGACGATGCAGCGTCGTTGGGGAGCCAGATGGTAGCCCGTGAGGAACAGGAACGAATGCGCGCTGCCCTTCGGCTGCTGACCCCCGACCAACGACAGGTCATCGTGTTGCGCTTTTTGGAAGAATGGAGCCTGAAAGAGGTGGCGGATGCGCTGGACAAGCCGGTCGGTGCCGTGAAGGCGTTGCAACATCGAGCGCTGGCGGCGTTGCGGCGCATTTTGGAGAAGGAGGACGTCGGTGAACAAAGATGAACTGGATCCCCGCCTGGAAGCACGCCTGAACGCTCTCCGGCAGGTGCCGCCGCGTGACCCGCGTCGCGCGGCGGAGGGGCGGGCGCAGTTTTTGCAGCGTGCTGCCGAGATGAAACCTGACGAATTACCATCCCAGGCCGTATCCTTTGGGCTGTTGGCTCGTCTTAGAAAGTGGATTCAGCCAAAACCCAACACCCGAAAGGAGGGCCTGAAAATGGTCAACTTACTGATTGCTGCTTTGATGGCAGTGAGTGTTCTCTTCGGCGGCGGCGCAGCCGCTGCCTACGCCTCGCAGGATGCCCTGCCGGGCGATGCGTTGTATCCTGTGAAAACGGTGGTCGAGCAGGCCGAACTGACTTTCACCACCGACCCCGTGACCAAAGCCGAGTTGCACCTGGAATTTGCCCAGGAGCGGGTAGCCGAAATGCAAGCCTTGGCTGCCGAAGGGCAACTTGACCGCATTCCCGACGTGGCCGTCAACATGCAGGAGCACCTCCAAAAGGCCGAAGCGATTTCCCGCCAGTTGGCGCAGCAAGGGCAGAGCGACGCCGCGGCTCGTGTGGCGGTGATGTCCCAGGTGGCCGTGCAGATGCTGCAGCAGGCCATGCGCCAAGCGCCGCCGGAAGCCCATGCCGTTTTGGAGGCCGCCATGCGCCACGCCGAGCAGGCTGAGCAAGAGGCCATGAAGGATTATGCCGAGGCGATGCAGCGGATGGGCGAGGCCCGCGACAAAGGCGAGCAAGAGGCTCAGCGGGCTCAAGAGCAGGGCCGTGAGACCAGGCAACAGATGCAGCAGGCGATGGATCAGGTGCTCTTCCATCTGCAGGGCACGGTGGAAAGCATGGAGGGCAACACCTGGGTTGTCGATGGGCAGACCGTCATCGTCCCCGACGATGCTCGCATCACCGGCGACGTCCAGGTTGGCGACAAGGTCAACATCCATGGCTATGTGGACCCGCAAGGGCAGCAAGTCGTGGTGCAGGTAGTGCCCCTGGGTGAGAAGCAGGCCGAAAACATGCCGGTACGCTTCGTGGGCACGGTGGACGCCATCGAGGATGGCACCTGGACGGTCAATGGTCAATCGGTCGCCGTCACCGATGCCACGGAAATCCAGGGCGACATCCAGGTCGGTGACATCGTGCGGGTGAAAGCGACGGTGAACAGCGATGGCAGCCTCGTTGCCGAGGAAATCAAACTGGTGAACGCCCCCCACAGCACCCCTGAGCATCGCATGGTTTCCTTCCAGGGCACGGTGGAGGCTCAAAACGATGGTCAGTGGGTCGTGGACGGCAAGACGGTGAACATCACGGAAGACACCCGCTTGCACGGTGAAGCCCAGGTTGGTGACTTGGTGATGGTAGTGGCCGAACCTCAAGAAGATGGCACCTTTACGGCCCGGGTGGTCACCGTCATTGCCCAAGGTCAGCCTACCATGACCCCGATGCCGCAGCCGACGGCGATGCCTACCATGCCGTGGGGCGGCGACCACGACGGCGGGAACCACGAAGGCGGGCACAACGGTCAGCCTACCATGACCCCGATGCCGCAGCCGACGGCGATGCCTACCATGCCGTGGGGCGGCGACCACGACGGCGGCGACCACGACGGCGGGAACCACTAAGCCTCCCCCTCTCCCGCCCTAACTCGAAGGCGGCCTCATGACGAGGCCGCCTTTGCCTTTTCCCACAACCAATGTCCCCGGACAGGCACCCCGACGGCACCCAGTGGGACCTCCTTAGGGCTGCTTCCTCTCGGACCTGACCCGGTTCGGAGGGCACTGCCGCGTCGGACCCATCCGGGGACGCCCCAAGCATACCGCGAAGATGGAGAATCTGTCAACCGCTCGTGTGGGGAGGCGTTTTGACTTTACGCCCGTGGGGCGTGCTTTTGTTATTGCCTGTTCGTCATGGTGCTTGACGACTGCTTGGGCCGTGTTTGACCTGGCGCGGAGTGGACGCCAAACCGCGGTACAATACAGGGCTAAGTCGACAATCGTCTGACGTCGCCATCCCAAGGAGGCATCGATGGGCACCTTACTCATCCGCCACGCGGAGGTGTTGGTCACGATGGACGACGACCGCCGCGAAATTCCCAACGGCGGGATGTTCATCCGTGACGGCTTCATTGAACAAGTAGGCCCCACTGCCGAATTGCCCACCACCGCCGACGAAATCCTCGACCTGAGCGGCCACATCGTGCTGCCGGGGTTGATCAACACCCATCACCACTTCTACCAAACGCTCACCCGCGTGGTGCCCGCAGCACAAGACGCCAACCTCTTCCAGTGGCTGACCACGCTGTACCCCATCTGGGCACGCATCACCCCGCCGGAATTCCGCATCGCCACGAAGACCGCCCTGGCCGAACTGGCGCTTTCCGGCTGTACCACCGCTTTCGACCATTGGTATCTCTACCCCAACGGCGCCCGGCTGGACGACGAAATCGAGGCCGCCGCCGAAGTCGGCCTGCGGCTGCACGCCTCGCGCGGCTCGATGAGCCTGGGCGAGAGCAAAGGCGGCCTGCCGCCCGACAGCGTGGTGGAGGACGAGGACTTCATCCTCAAGGACTCCCAGCGGCTGATCGAGCAGTATCACGACCCCAACCCCGGCTCGCGCCTGCAAATCGTGCTCGCGCCGTGCTCGCCTTTCAGTGTGACCGCCGACTTGATGCGCGAAAGCGCCAAACTTGCCCGCGAATACGGCGTGCGCCTGCACACCCACCTGGCCGAAACCGAGGACGAGGAAATCTTCTGCCTGGAGAAATTCGGCAAACGCCCGGTGGCCTACATGGAAGAACTGGGCTGGATTGGCCCCGACGTCTGGTTCGCCCATAGCATCCATGTGAACGAGGCCGAAATCGGCCTCTACGCCGAGCACGGCGTGGGCGTGGCGCATTGCCCGGCCTCCAACATGCGCTTGGGCTCCGGCATTGCACCCATCTACGAGATGCTGATGGCGGGCGTGCCGGTCGGCCTGGGGGTGGACGGCTCGGCGAGCAATGATGGCTCGCACCTGCTGGAGGAAACCCGCTTGGCCATGCTGCTGGCGCGGGCGCGCTCCGGCGTGCTGGGCTTCTCCCGTAGCGGTTCGGACGCCCCGCCGCTGCTGACCGCCCGTCAGGCGCTGGAGATGGCCACCCGCGGCGGTGCACGCGTGTTGGGCCGCGACGACATCGGCCAACTCGCCCCCGGCAAGGCCGCCGATTTCTTCGCCGTGAACCTCAACCGCCTGGACTACGCCGGTGCGTTGCACGACCCGGTGGCCGCCCTGACCTTCTGCGCCCCGGTGCGCGCCGATTACACCGTGGTCGGCGGGCAATTCGTCGTCAAGGAAGGCCAACTCACCACCGTGGATTTGCCTGCTTTGGTGGAAGCCCACAACCGCGCTGCCCGGCGCATCCTTTCCCCCACCGAATGAGGCGCTCATGTCGACTCGTGATCTAATTTACGCCGCCCTGGCAAAGTCGGACGCTTTCCGCAAGGGCATCCACCGCCTGATCTGCGGCGTGGAGAACCTGATCTACGGCGGCTACAAATCGCCGGAGGTGGTGGCGCTCATCAAGCGGGTGTGCAAAGAGAGCGACATGCGCATCACCACCGCCGAGGCTTTTGCCCTTTACGCCGTGGCGCAGGCGCAGCGGGAGGTGCCCGGCGCTTACGCTGAAGTGGGCGTGTATCGCGGCGGCAGCACCAAGTTGATCGCCGAGGCCAAAGGTGACAAGCCGTTGCACGTTTTCGACACCTTTGCCGGCCTGCCGACGGCCTCGGCGCACGACGAGGGTTTCTTCCGGCAGGGCATGTTTGCCGCCTCGCTGGAACAGGTGCAGGCCTACCTGGCCGACTATCCCAACATCCACTTTCACCCCGGCTGGT
>JALSPT010000094.1 GCA_026985785.1 Anaerolineales bacterium | reverse complement strand
TTGCCTACTACTACAGCGGGCGTTATCAAGACGTCATCAATCTGGCGACCACCACGCTAAGCGCGATGAGCGAACCGATATTGGAAGAAAGTTACTACTGGCGCGCCCTGGCAGAGGCGGCATTGGGGCAACGCGCGAAAGCCATTGCCGACCTCCAAGAAGCGGTGCGGCTGAACCCCCATTTCGGCCCCGGATGGACAAAATTACGCGAACTCCAGGGCGGGGGGTAGCGCGCGTGCTCGGCAAGGCGGGCGCGTGGTAACGGTTTCGGGATGGTAAAATTACCCAATCTTTCTCCGACGAGGTCAACCCGTGAGTGACAAACTTCCTTCCCGTAGCGAAAACTTTGCCGAATGGTACAACCAACTGGTGCTGAAAGCCGAACTGGCCGACTATGCCCCCGTGCGCGGCTGCATGGTAGTGCGGCCTTACGGCTGGGCGTTGTGGGAAAACATCAAAGACGCCCTCGACCGCCGCTTCAAGGCCACCGGCCACGTCAACGCGGCCTTCCCACTGCTCATTCCGATGTCGTTCTTCGAAAAGGAAAAGGAGCATGTGGAAGGCTTCTCGCCCGAACTGGCCGTGGTCACCCACGGCGGCGGCGAAGAACTGGCCGAGCCTCTCGCCGTGCGCCCGACTTCCGAGACCATCATCGGCTACATGTACGCCAAGTGGATCAAGTCCTACCGCGACCTGCCGGTGCTCATCAACCAGTGGGGCAATGTGGTGCGCTGGGAACTGCGTACCAAACTCTTCCTGCGCACCCTGGAATTCTACTGGCAGGAAGGCCACACCGCGCACGCCACCGCCGAAGAAGCCGAAGAGGAAACCCGCCGCATGTTGGACGTCTACACCGATTTCGCCGTCAACGAAGCCGCGGTGCCCGTGGTGCCCGGTGTGAAGACCGAGAGCGAGAAATTCGCCGGCGCGGTGCGTTCCTACACCATCGAGGCCATGATGGGCGATACCAAAGCCCTGCAGGCCGGTACTTCCCACTTCCTCGGCCAGAACTTCGCCAAAGCCTTCAACATCCAGTACCTGGACAAGAACAACGAACTGCAATACGTCTGGACCACCTCGTGGGGGCTTTCCACCCGCTTCATCGGCGCGATCATCATGACCCACGGCGACGACAAAGGGCTGGTGCTGCCGCCGCGGCTGGCGCCCATCCAGGTGGTCATCGTGCCGATTTACAAGAAGGAAAGCGAGCGCGCCGCCGTGCTGGAAGCCGCCGACCGCATCCGCCGCGGGTTGAGCGCCCGCTTCCGCGTCAAACTGGACGACCGCGACAACGTCACCCCCGGCTTCAAGTTCAACGATTGGGAACTGCGCGGCGTGCCTGTGCGGGTGGAAATCGGCCCGCGCGACCTGGCCAAGGGCACGGTGGCCCTCGCCCGTCGCGACAAGCCCGGGCGGGAAGGCAAAACCTTCGTGCCGCAAGAGGGGCTGGCCGATGCCGTGGCCGCGCTACTGGATGAGATCCACACCAGCCTTTATCAGCGCGCCCTGGCCTTTCGCGAGGAACACACCCACGAACCGCGCGACTTCGACGAATTCCGCGAAATCGTCCAGGACGGCTGGGCTTACGCCCCCTGGTGCGGCGACCCCGAATGCGAAGCGGCCATCAAAGCCGAAACCAAAGCCACCACCCGCTGCATCCCGCTGGAGGGCGAAAGCGCTGCAGGGCAGAAGTGCATCTACTGCGGCAAGCCTGCGAAGCACAAACTTTACTTCGCCCGGGCTTACTGAGCACGGCAGGACAAAGCCGCCCCACCGCGGGGCGGCTTTTGAGTTTTGGCTCGGATGGGGGTAAAGCCATGTCAGGCCAAAAGCGTATCTAAGGCTTGCGCCAGGTCGTCCAGCAGATCGTCGGTATCTTCGATGCCCAGCGAAAGGCGCACCAGATTGTCCGGAATGCCCAACGCCAGCCGTTCGGCGGGGGAGAGATTGTAGTAAGAGGCGAGTGCAGGCAGCGTGACCAGCGATTCCACCCCGCCCAGCGAAGCGGCCAACAAGGGAATGCGAAGGGCGTCCACGAAGCGGGCAGTTTCCTCCAGCCCGCCGCGTACGGTAAACGAAACCACGCCGCCGAAGCCCTTCATTTGCCGGCGGGCGGTGTCGTGGTCGGGGTGGGAGGGCAGACCGGGGTACCATACCCGTTCGACGGCGGGGTGGCCTTCCAAAAATTCGGCCACGGCCTGCCCATTCTGGTTGTGCCGGGCAATGCGCAATCCCAAGGTGCGCAGGCCGCGGGTCAGGGCGGCGGCTGTTTGCGGCGCGCAAACCCCACCCAACGTGCCCACGGCGTCGCGCACTTGAGAAACCAGCCTCGCGGCGCCCGCGACCACCCCTGCCAGCAGATCGTGATGCCCACCGAGGTACTTGGTGGCCGAGTGGATGACCAGATCGATGCCCAGCGCAAGGGGACGCAGGTTGATCGGGGTAGCGAAGGTGGCATCGACCACAGTGAGGATGCCATGCCGATGGGCTGTGGCAGCCAGTTCTTCCAGGTCCAGCACTCGCAGGTAGGGGTTGGTGGGTGTTTCCGCCAGGATGAGGGCGGTTTCGGGGCGCAGGGCGGCTTCGAGCGGCGTATCCCAGGCCCACACGGTGGTGGTGATGCCCCAGCGGGGGAGGAAATCGGCGAGGAATTGCCGGGTGCGGCGATAGACCCCCTCGGTCAGTACGATGTGCCCGCCCGCGGGCGCCAACGCCAGCACGGTGGTTGTGACTGCTGCCATGCCCGAGGCCAGCAACAGCGCCTCTTCAGCCTTTTCCAGGGCAGCCAGCCGCCGCTCGGCCTCCCGCACGGTGGGGTTGCCATAGCGCCCGTATTCCACCTGCTCGGTGGCCCCCTGTTGCCGCGCCTGGACGAAGGCCACCAGGTCGGCGGTATCGCGGAAGACGGTGGGGGCAGAGGTCACGATGGGCTCGGTGACGGCACCGTAAGGGTTGGGGCGGCGTCCGCCGTGGACGGCCAAGGTGGACGCGCCGGGCGTGGCGGCTGAGGAGACGGTCTCCCAGAGCAAGGTGGGTTGGGGTTGGGTGGAAAGCATGGCGCACCTCCGCGGGAAAAAGAAACACCCCCGGCGGCTTGGCCGGGGGTGCGTCGGTGGGCAAAGGATTTTTTACCTACGCGACCATAACCCGCAAGCCGCCGCTGGCTTCGGGGAGGGCATCATCATACCCATCATCGCGTAGGGGGAAACCGTGGTCTTCATTGGCCGTAAGTTTACCGCAAAGTGGGCAGGTGTCAAGAAAAGTGAAGGCATCGGGTGCACTCAAATGTTGTAGATAAGGCTATCGTATGGCCAGATCTCTCCCCACCCCCTGGCGGAGGCTTGTCCTTCGTGAGGACAGCCTCCGCCTTCCCCCT
>JALSPT010000093.1 GCA_026985785.1 Anaerolineales bacterium | reverse complement strand
TCTGCTATGCCAACGCAGCAACCTCGTTATTACGCCCCGCTGGTGGGTATTTTCGCGACGGTGTTGGTGGTTTCCAACATCATCGCGGTCAAACTGGTGCAGGTTGCCGGGCTGGTGTTGCCCGCCGCGGTGGTGCTTTTCCCCCTCGCTTACATTTTGGGGGATGTGGTCACCGAGGTATACGGCTACGCGGCGGCGCGCCGGATGATCTGGACGGGCTTCGCGGCCAATTTGCTGGCCGTGGTGGCTATCTGGATTGCGACCTGGTTGCCAGCGGCGCCTTTCTGGAACGCCGGTTTGGGCTCGCCGCAAGCGGCGCAGGCGGCTTTTCGGGCGTTGTTTGGTTTCACGCCGCGGCTGTTGGCGGCTTCCTTTGCGGCTTACCTGGTGGGGGAATTCCTCAACGCCTACATCATGGCGAAGTTGAAGGTGCGCACGGCGGGGCGCTGGCTGTGGCTACGCACGATTTCGTCCACCATCGTGGGCGAAGGCGTGGACGCGGCGGTCTTCATCACGCTGGCCTTCTACGGCATCATCCCGGCGGCGGGGTTGTTGCAGGCGGTGCTCTCGCAATGGCTGGTGAAGGTGGGCTATGAAACCCTGGCGACCCCGTTGACCTACCTGGTGGCCAATGGCCTGAAGCGCGCCGAAGGGATGGACGCCTTCGACCGGCACACGGATTTTTCCCCGCTGGCTTTTTGAGCACCTCTCAACCCCGTCGGCGGCGCTGGGGGGCGATAGGGTATAATCGCCATCATGTTGGACGACGCGCCTCTGGAAGAGGCCCCGCTCGAAGAAGTCGAAACCCTGGAAGCCGTGGCCTCTGCGGGCGCAGGGCGGCAAATTGCCCGCGCCGCGGGCGTTGTGATGGCGGCTTTCGTGCTCAGCAATCTGGTGGGGCTGGCGCGCCAGATTTTGGTTTCGCAGGCTTTTGGCACCAGCGCGGTCATCGATGCTTTCAACGCGGCTTCCCGTTTGCCGGATTTGCTCTTCAATTTGGTGGCGGGCGGGGCGTTGGGCTCGGCGTTCATTCCGACTTTTACCGGTTTCCTTGTCAGGGGGGAACGGGAACGCGCCTGGCACCTGGCGTCTTCCATTGCCAATCTGGTCACGCTGACCTTGTTGCTGACCAGCGCGATCGCCTGGGTTTTTGCCCCGCCCATCGTGCGCCATATTCTTGCCCCCGGTTTTTCACCTCAACAGCAAGCCTTGACCGCGCACCTGCTGCGGATATTGCTGGTTTCGCCTCTCATCTTTGGCCTCAGTGGGCTGGTGATGGGCATCCTCAATGCCCATCAGCGTTTTTTACTGGCGGCGCTGGCGCCCACCATGTACTGGCTGGGGATGATTTTCGGCGTGCTGGTGTGGGCGCCGAGGTGGGGGATTTTCGGCCTGGCGTGGGGCGCGGTGCTGGGGGCGGCGCTGCACCTGGGCGTGCAATTGCCCGGGTTGTTGCGGCTGCCGGGGCGGCGCTATGTGCCCGTTTTGGGCCTGCGCGACGCCGCGGTGCGGGAGGTGGGGCGCTTGATGGCCCCGCGAGTGCTGGGTGTGGCCATCGTGCAATTGAATTTTTGGATCAACGTCGTGCTGGCTTCTTCTCAGCCGGAGGGCAGCCTGACGGCCATCCAGGTGGCCTGGGCGGTGATGACCATGCCTCAGGTGGTGATTGCCCAGGCGATTGCGATCGCTGCGCTGCCGACCTTTTCGGCTCAGGCCGCCCGTGGTGAGATGCAGGCCATGCGCCGCGCTTTGGCGAGCACATTACGCGGTGTGGTGTTACTGGCTTTGCCCGCCGCGGTGGGCTTGATTTTGCTCCGCCGCCCCATTGTGAGGTTGCTTTTTCAGCGCGGCGAGTTCACTCCCCATTCCACCGACCTGGTGGCCTGGGCGTTGTTGTGGTATACCCTTGGCCTGGTTTCCCATTCGGTGGTGGAAGTCGTCTCGCGGGCGTTTTACGCCTTTCACGACACCAAAACGCCGGTGCTGGTGGGTAGTGTGGCAATGAGTCTGAACGTCGGGTTGAGTTTTGCTTTCGTGGCGTGGTTCCTTTCGTTGGGATGGTATCCGCATGGGGGGCTGGCGCTGGCTAATACCGTGGCCACCACGCTGGAGATGGCGGGGCTGGTTTACCTGATGCGGCGCCGTCTGGATGGGATGGAAGGCGGCTATTTGAGCGTGGGTGTGCTTCAGGCTGCGGTGGCCACCGTGCTCATGGGGGCGGTTGTGGTTGTGCTTTGGCGATGGATGGCGCACCTGCCTTTGACCGTAGCACTCGGCGGCGTGATCGCGGCGGCAGGAATGGTGTACGGTGGTGCCTTGCTTTCGATGCGTAACGACGAGATGCGGGCAGTGTTACAATGGGCGTTGAAGGCGCTCGTGGCTGGCGACAAGCCCCACGCGTGAGGAACAATCCATGACAGATCAGACACAGCATCCTGATAGGAACAACACCCCCTCGGCAGGTGAGCCCTGGTGGCAAAAGACTGGGCGTTGGGCACTGAAACTTGCGGGATGGACGCTGGTGGACAACCGCCCGCCGGAGCGCAAGTACATCATCATTGGGGCGTTTCACACCACCAACTGGGACCTGCCGCTGGCATTAGCGTTGCTTTCGGCGCTGGGTATCCGCCCGCGCTGGATTGGTAAAGAGAGCCTTTTTCGCGGTCCCTTGGGGCCGGTGATGCGCTGGTTGGGGGGCATTCCCGTCAAACGCCATGCTCGGTTGAACTTCGTGGGGCAAATGGCGGCGCGCATCCGTGAGGAAGAGGGGGATTTCGTGGTCGTCATTGCGCCTGAGGGAACCCGCAAGGCTACGGACCATTGGAAGACGGGTTTTTACTACATCGCGCTGGAGGCGGGAGTGCCCATTGCGTTGGGTTTTGGAGATTACCCCTCCAAAACCTGCGGCATTGGCGACTATTTCTGCCCCAGCGGCGACATCGAGGCGGATTTGGAGAAAATTCGAGCATTCTATGCCCATGTGCGCGGTTATCGTCCCGAAAACCATGGGCAGATTCGGGTGAAGCCGCGCAAGTGAACGTCCGCCGATGGCGCCGATTTTCGCCGATGATTTTTGGAGTGCGGCGACTTGTCGCCGCTTTGGAAAGCGGCACCTGAGTGCCGCACTCCAAAGATAACGCCGATTTTCGCCGATGTTTTTTCGGTGCCCCTCGGTGTCAATCGGTGGATGGGGTAGGGGCAAATGGTTGTTTGCCCTGAACAGAAGGTAGCCAAGTAACCATGTAACCAATCAACTAATCGGCCACGCAACCAGCCCCCATCTGCTATACCACCCCGCGTCCATTTCCCAGTAGTCGGCCGGCTGGCCGCACTCGGCGCAGGGGATCATGGGCTTGTAATTCAGGCTGAGAATGCG
>JALSPT010000092.1 GCA_026985785.1 Anaerolineales bacterium | reverse complement strand
GCCTTCCGCCTCGCGTGAGGCAACGCAGGAAAGCGACAGGGCGTTCGGCAAACAGCCAAACGCCCTGTTTTGTTTTTTCGGCCCGTGCGCCGAGGCATCACTCCCAGGTGCGGGTATCCCGAATAGGAGGGGCGTCGGGGGGCAAAGCCTCCACCCGCCGCACCGTAAGGCGGAACTTGAGGACCTCGCGCGCCGCGGCGGCGAGGCGTTCCTCCAGGTCGGCGGCGGCTGCCGGGGCCACGACGTCCAGGGTGAGATAATCCTTGTGCGCCTCTCGCGTGATGACCGCCTGCCAGCGGCTGACTTCGGGGAAGCGCGCCATCAGATCGCGCAACTGGCGGGGATGCAGGAACATGCCGCGCACTTTGACCGCATCGCCCACCCGACCCAGCCAGCCGACCAAACGCGGGCTGGTGCGCCCGCAGGTACACGGCTCGGTGGCAATAGCCGAAAGGTCGCCCGTCCCGAACCGCACCAGGGCATATTCCCGATGCAAGACGGTGACAACCACCTCCCCCACCTCGCCGGGCGGCAACGGCTGCCCGGTGTTGATGTCGCACACCTGCACGATGACATCCTCGGGAATGTGCCAGCCGTTTTCGGCTTCGCATTCGTAGCCCAGGTTGCCGCACTCTGCCGTGCCGTAGCCCTGGCGCACGGTATGCACGCCGCGGCGCTGCAATTCCTGCCGCAGCGAAGGGGGCAGCGGCTCGGCGGTGACGAAGGCTTTTTCCACCTTGAGCGCGAGGCCCAGGGCGTCGGCTTTGTCCAGCAAAGCCTTGAGGTACGAGGGCAGCCCCACGTAGCCGGTGACGCCGAGGGCGTGCATGGCGCGCACTTGTTGTTCCTGGTTGCCCACTCCGCCGGGCAACACCGTGCACCCCACGGCGCGCAAACCTTCTTCGAACATCGCCCCGGCGGGCGTCAGATGATAGCCGAAGGCGTTGAGCACCACATCGCCAGGGTGAAAGCCAGCCGCCCGCAACGCCGAAGCCCATCGCCAGTAATCCGGGCGGTCGGCCTCCGGCTCGTAAATCGGGCCGGGGGATTGGTAGACGCGCTTCAGCGCGCCGACCTCTACGGTC
This sequence comes from Anaerolineales bacterium, assembly GCA_026985785.1. Lineage (GTDB taxonomy): Bacteria > Chloroflexota > Anaerolineae > Anaerolineales > DRMV01 > DRMV01. The sequence continues at coordinate 11,990 of JALSPT010000092.1, read as the reverse complement.
AACAAGCCGCCAAAAGGCGGCTGCTGGGCTTGCAGGTCGATGAGGTCGTCCTTGCGCAGCACGGGGATGCGGCTCAGGTCGTCCTCGCTGCGGATATCGGCGGCGCTCAGTCCGGCCTGCGCCAGGCGGTGGGCAAAAGCCGGCGCATGAGCGGCAAGATAGGAGATAAGTTCGGAAAGGTCAGAGGGCATAGCGTTTCCTACGGGGGGAATTACGAAAGCCACCGCTTGCGGCGCTTGTAATGCTTGACGTCGCGATACGACTTGCGCTTGCCAACCTCGGTCAGGCCAAGGTAAAACTCCCGCACGTCGGCATTCTCTTTCAATTCCTCAGGCGTGCCTTCCAGCACAATGCGCCCGTTTTCCATGATGTAGGCGTAATCGGCAACTTGCAAGGTGAGGTTGGCGTTCTGCTCTACCAGCAGGATGGTGGTGCCCTGCTCCTGGTTGATGCGCTGGACGATGTTGAAAATTTCCTGCACCAACAGGGGCGCGAGGCCCAAAGAAGGCTCGTCCAAAAGCATCACCTTGGGATGCGCCATCAACGCGCGCCCGATGGCTAACATTTGCTGCTCGCCTCCGGAAAGGTAGCCAGCGGTCTGCTTGTAGCGCTCTTTCAGGCGAGGGAAATAGGTGTACACCATCTCCAAATCTGCCTGGGTGTTGCCCCCGCGGCGGGTATAGGCCCCGGCGATCAGGTTCTCTTCCACGGTAAGATGCTCGAACACCCGACGGCCTTCCATCACCTGAAAGATGCCCATGCGCACGATTTCTTCAGGCTCGTGGTTGTGGATAGGTTTACCCATGAAGGTGATGCTGCCATCGGTCACCTCGCCGTCTTCGGGTTTGAGCAAACCCGAGATGGCTTTCAAGGTGGTGGTTTTACCGGCACCGTTGGCGCCCAACAGGCCCACAATTTTACCTTTGGGCACCTCCATGGACATGCCTTTGAGCACCAGGATCACTTTGTTGTAGATGACTTCAACATTGTTGAGGCTGAGCATGGCATCCTCGCTGGTAGGCGGATGAGGGAAGAAGGGAGGGGGCGGGCACACGACCCGCCCCTGCGTGTGCACAGCACAAGACGATTAGGGAGCAGAGATGTAGTCGGTGACGGCCTTCCACTGCCCGTTTTGCACCTGATAGATGCGCAGAGCAGTGCTACCACGGTGGCTTTGAGGGGTAAAGGTGATGGGGGCGGTCACGCCGCCGGTGTCGAAGTCTTTGATGGTTTCCAGCGCGGCTTTGATGTTTTCACCCGTGAGCGGCTTGCCGCTGGCCAGGGCGCGCTTGATGCCTTCGGTCATCACAGCCATCGTCCACCAACCCTGGATGTAGTGCACGCCCTTCTCGCTCAGGCTGGAACCGTGCGCCTTCAGCCATTCGTCGGCCTGCTTGTGGCCGGGCACCGGGTTGCTCGGTGGAGTGAAGGGGATGGTGCCGTACACGCCCTCAGCCGCATCGCCCGCCAGTTTGAGCAAGATGCCATCGGCGCACCAGTTCATGTTGATGAACTTGATCTTGCCGAGCAGGCCCTGGTTTTTGGCGTCCTTCAGCAACACAGCGGCAGGGCTGGAAACCGTATGCACGATGACGTAGTTGGCGCCGAATTGCTGAATTTGCGCCAGTTCGGCGACGTAATCGGTTGCGCCCTTGGGCATGGCAATGTGCATGAAGCCCACGCCATTGGCATCGGCAAAAGCCTTTGCATCGGCCACCGGCGATTCGCCAAAGGGGCTGTCGTGGTGGATGAGCGCCACTTTGGGCTTGCCATCGTGGCCGGATTTGGCCCAATCCTGCATGGCAAACTGAATGGCGATGATCGCCTGGTCGGAATAGGTCACGCCGATGAGGAAGTTGTAGGGCGCTTTTTGCATGTCGGTTAGGTTGGCCGAGTAGGAAGCCGACATGAAGGGAATTTTGTCGGCAGCGATCTTGGAGCGCAGGGCTTCGGTGTCACCGGTACCCCAGCCCATGAAGGCCACCACGCCGTCGTTGACATACTGCGAGTACAACTGCTCCGCTTGGTCGACTTTGTAGGCGTAGTCAGCCCATTCCAGGTCGATCTTGCGGCCATCCACACCGCCGTTGTTGTTCAGCCAGTCCACATAGCCACGCACGCCTTCGGCGTAAGGGGTGCCGACGTCGGAAGTCGGGCCTGTCAGGTCGAAGATCGCGCCCACCTTGATGCTTTCGGATTTCTTGGCACCACCACCGCCACCACAGGCGCTCAGCAGCAACGCCACGGCGACGATCAGGGCGAACAGGATAGACCATTTGGAACGCATGATTTCACCTCCTGAGTTGGTCGAAGAAAGTAAAGGACGATCTTTTGGCGAGTAACGGCTGTTGACTTCAGAACACTCCCATAGCACCTCCTCGACGCAGGGTGAGCCTCGGTCAATAACTAAACGGCCATAACCGGAAGTAATCTTTGGTGTCCTCCCATAATTTCTTGATGCCTTCCGGTTCCAGAATCAGGAAAAGGATGATCACCAGGCCAAAGGTGGCTTGTTGGATGAAAGGCATAATGGCCGTGATAGAAGGAATGACACCCCGTAACGCCCGCCCGGCATTGGTCAGGAAGGCAGGCAGCAGCGTCATAAAGGCTGCCCCAAACAGGGAACCGGAAACCGAGCCCAAGCCGCCGATGATGATCATCGCCAAGTAGAGTACCGACACATCAATGGTGAACCGCTCCCAGGTGACGATGCTGCGGTATTGGGCAATCAGCGAACCCGCCAGCCCGACATAGAAGGACGAAATGGCAAACGCCAGCAACTTATAGCGAAAGAGGTCGATGCCCATCACCTCGGCGGCGATATCCTGGTCGCGGATGGCGATGAACGCCCGCCCGTAGTGGGTGCGAAACAGGTTGATGGTCAACAAAGCCGTGATGCCGGCCAAAGCCCACGCCAGCCAGTAGAAGTTGAAGTCTGAATTGATGCGGATGCCAAACAACATTGGATCAGGCACGACCAGCGCTTCCACGCCTCCGGTAAGGGCTTTCCAGTGGGTCACCACCCACAAGATGATCTCTTGGGCGGCCAGGGTGGCGATCGCGAGGTAAAGCCCTTTCAACCGCAGGGAAGGGATGCCAAACACCGCCCCCACTGCCGCCGTGACGAAACTGGCGATGACGATGGAAGCCCACCACGGCAACCCCATCCGCACGGTCATCAGGCCGGCAGCATAAGCACCCACCGCCATGAAGCCGCCCTGCCCCAGGCTGATCTGGCCGGTGTAGCCGGTGAGGATGTTGATGCCAATCGCACCGATCGTCGCGATGGCCACCTGGTTGGCCAACGTCAGGGTGTACTTGTCGGCAAAGAAGGGGAACACCAGGATGAACAAAATGAACAGCGCGATGCGGATTTTCTGCGCCGGCGTGCGCCGCAGCGCCATATCCGATTCGTAAGAGGTGTGGAAAATACCGGAGACCATAGAGGTTCTGCTCCTCTCGAGTGACAAGTGGAAAGACGGCTATACGCGCTCGATGATTTCCTGACCAAACAGGCCGTAAGGCCGTACCATCAGGATGATGATGAGCACGATGAACGAAATCACCTGATTGAGGCCCATGCCAAGGTAGCCGCCGACGTAAGCCTCCAGCAGGCCGATGATCAGGCCGCCGACGATCGCGCCGGGGATGGAATCCAGGCCGCCCAAAATCACCACCGGGAACACCCGCAGGCCAAATCCGGCCAGTTCGGGGCCCACGCCCACGATGTTGGCGACCAGCGCCCCCCCGATGGCAGCGGTGGCAGCGGCAATCGACCACGCCCAGGCGAAGATGTGCTTCACGCTGATGCCCATGCTCATCGCGGCCTGCTGGTCGTCGGCCACGGCGCGCATCGCGATGCCTTCCTTGGAGCGGGTAAAGAAAAGGTTGAAAAGGAAGAGCATCACCACAGCGATGGCGATAGCCCACAACCGGTCGGCGCCCACCGTCGCGCCCAGGATGTGCACCGGCTTGCTGGGGATGAAGGGCGGGAACGCCCGCGGCTGGTTGCCCCAGATGGTGCTCACGATGGCGCGCAGCAGGCTGCTCAGGCCGATGGTGGCCATGATCACCGAGATGATCGGCTCGCCGATGAGCGGACGCAACACCAGCCGCTCGACGGCAACGCCCACCCCCACCGCCACCACCAGGGTGAGAATCAACCCAATCGTCCAATGAAGATGAAACTGCACCAGCATGGCGAACAACACATACGCGCCGATGAGTAGAAATTCGCCCTGGGCGAAGTTGATCACATCGCTGGACTTGTAAATCAGGACAAAGCCCAACGCCGCCAACGCCAAAATAGCGCCGTTGGTCAGACCGGTCAGGGTGAGTTGGATGAACAGATCCATGGAAGGTTCTCTCCTAAGCGCCCGTATCCACTTCTTCGATGTGGATGTTCGTGCGGATGGTCGCCGTGCGCCCGTCCTGGTAGGTAATCACGGTTTCGATCTCCACGCTATCATTTTCGCCATAGAGGGCATCGATGAGTTCTTTGTAGCGTTGAGCCACCAAACGACGGCGCACCTTGCGGGTGCGGGTCAGTTCGGCATCGTCGGCGTCCAGTTCCTTGTGCAGCAACAGAAAGCGGCGGATGCGGGCCGCGGGCGGCAGATCGGCGTTGGCCCGCACCACATGCTCCCGAATGATGGCGTACACTTCCGGCTTCTGTGAAAGGTCGGTGTAGGTGGTGTAGGGCAGTTGATGCTTTTCGGCCCATTTGCCAACGTTGGCAAAGTCGATGTTGATGAAAGCGGTGACGAAGGGCCAATCGCCGCCGAAGACCACCGCCTCGCGGATGTAGGGGCTGAACTTGAGTTTGTTTTCAATGAACTGCGGGCTGAATTTGGTGCCGTCGTGCAGGGTCATCACATCCTTGGCGCGGTCGATGACGATGAGGTGCCCGTCTTCGTCGAAATAACCGGCGTCACCGGAGTGCAGCCAGCCCTCTTCGTCGATGGCTTCGCGGGTGGCTTCCGGGTTGCCAAAGTAGCCCTGCATCACCGCGGGCGAGCGCATCAAAATCTCGCCCGTCTCCTCGTCGATTTTGACCTCCGTTTCGGGGATGGGCAGGCCTACCGTCTGGAACTTGATGTCGCCGTCGCGATGCACCACGGCAATACCGCCGATCTCGGTTTGGCCGTAAATTTGCTTCAGGTTGACGCCCAACGCGTGGAAGAAACGGAAGATATCGGGGCCGAGAGCAGCGCCGCCCGTATAAGCCCACTTCAGCCGCCGCAGGCCAAGTTGGTCTTTGATGTTTTGGAACACCAGCCAGTCGGCCAATGTGTAGAGCACTTTCAACCCTAAGGAAGGGGTTTCTTTGCGGAAGCGGGTATCGGCCATGCGATAGCCGATCGGCAGCGCCCAGTTGTACATGAAACGCTTGAAAGGCGTGGTATCTTCGATTTTGACCTGCACCTGGCTGACCAGGCTTTCCCAAATGCGGGGCGGGCTGAACATCATCTGCGGCCCGATCTCCCGCAGGTCGTGTTGCACGGTTTCCGGCGCTTCGGGGAAGTTGACCTTGAAGCCAATGTAGAGGCCACAGGCCACCGAACTCATCTGCTCGCCAATCCACGCCAAAGGCAGGAAGGAGACGAACTCGTCATCCGGCTGCATGGGGTCGACCGCCATCAGGTTTTTGGCCATGCTGAGCAGGTTGCTGTGGGTCAGCATGGCCAGTTTGGGGCGGGAGGTGGTGCCCGAGGTGGTCGAAAGGATGGCCAGGTCGGTGCTTTTGCCTTTGGCAACCTGTTCTTCGAAGAAATCAGGGTGTTTGGCAGCAAATTCTTTCCCCAGCGCCTCGACGTCCAAGAAATACATCAAGTAGTCTTCGGTGTAATTGCGCAGCCCCTTGGGGTCGTAGTAAATGACCTTATGGATGCGCCCCTCCAGGCGATCCCAGATTTCGATCATCTTGTCGACTTGCTCCTGGTCTTCGGCAACCACAAAAGTAGCCTTAGAGCGGTCGACGATGTCGAACACCTCTTCCGAAACCGAGTCCTGGTAAATGCCAATGGATTTGGCGCCCATGGCCTGGGCAGCCAGTTCGGTGATTACCCACTCGGGGCGGTTGTCGCCGATGATGGCGACCGTATCTTCCGGCTTCAGCCCCAGCACGTGCAACCCTAACGCAAAATGCTTGACGTGGTCGTAATAATCCTGCCAGGTCAGCGACTGCCAAATGCCGTAGATGCGCTCGCGCAGGGCAATGCGATGAGGGGTTTCCTGGGCGCGCTTGACCAGGTATTGAGGCAATGTCTCAAGCATGAGAGCCTCCTGCGCCGACGGTAAAGAGGGCGTGGTCTTCGCCCAGGTAAGCCTGGACGACCAACGGGTTCGCTCGCACCTCATCCGGCGTGCCTTCGGCAATTTTCTGGCCGAAGTTGAGCACCGCTACTCGGTCGCTGATGTCCATCACCACGCCCATGTCGTGCTCGATGAGGATGATGGTGATGCCGTGTTCCTCGTTGATGTCCAAGATGAAACGCGCCATATCCTCTTTTTCTTCCGAATTCATCCCGGCCATGGGCTCGTCCAACAACAAGATGGCCGGTTTCATCGCCAGCGCGCGCCCCAATTCCACCCGTTTTTGCAGGCCATAGGCCAACGTGCCTACCTTTTTGTTACGGATGGACTCGATTTCCAGCAGGTCGATGATGTCTTCTACGAATTCACGAAAGGCAATCTGCTCGCGCTGGGCAGGGCCCCAATAGAGCAGGCTTTGAAAGAGATTGCTCTTCATGTGGATGTGGCAGCCTGCCAACAGGTTGTCGAGCACGGTCATGTGGCGGAAGAGTTCGATGTTTTGGAACGACCGGGCGATGCCCAGGCGGGCAATTTGATGGGGACGGCGCTTGATGAGGTCGTATTCCTTTTCGCCATCGTAAAAAGTAATGCTGCCCTGTTGGGGTTTATAGAGCCCGCTGATGCAATTGAGCAGGCTGGTTTTGCCCGCGCCATTGGGGCCGATGATGGCCAGAATTTCGCTTTGGCGGACGTCCAGACTGATTCCGGTGAGGGCGGCCACCCCGCCAAAACTCAAATGCACGTTCTGGACGCGCAACTGGGTTTCACCGGGATTCAGGCGGCTGCTGTTGAGCGTATGACGGAAACCTCGCAGCATGGCAACTCCTGGCTTGAGAAGTATTCAGGGGCAGAAAAGCGCTTTGCTCCACCTGAGAGGGGGCAGGAACATTAATCAAAGATGAAAGACGAAGCCAGTATGGCACAGGTTGGAAAAGAAGTCAATAGAGGTTAGAGGAGAGAAAACCGCCCCCATCGGCGAGGCACGACGGGGGCGGCTTGCATCTCAGGCCACGATACGAGCCCTCGCCGCCCCGGTATCCAGGGCGCGATAATTGGCCTCCAGCAGGTGGTGCTTCCGTTTCGGCAGGTGGTCCCGCAACGCCGCTTTGATTTGCTCCAGCGTCAGCACGGGGAGATGCGTGCTCAGCGCACCGAGCATCACCATATTGGCCATGCGGCGATCGCCGAGTTCTTCGGCAATATGGTTGGCCTTCAGGGTGATGGCGGTGACGTCCTGCCGCTCGACGGGACGGCTGAGCAGCGACGCGTTGGCCACGATCAACCCCTCGGGCTGCACCTGCGGCTCGAAGCGGTCCAGCGAGGGCGCATTGAGCGCCATGAGCACTTTGGGATGCGCCACCAGCGGCGAGCCGATCTCCTCGTCGGCGATGATTACCGTGCAGTTGGCCGTGCCGCCGCGCATTTCGGGGCCATAGGAAGGGAACCAGGTTACTTCGTATCCAGCATCCATCGCCGCGTAAGCCAGCACCTGACCAGCAAACAACACGCCCTGCCCGCCAAAGCCGGCGATCAAGATTTCGGTCTGCATGGGGTTCCTCCTTTTTTATACCCGCAGTTTCTGGAGTTCAGGCGCGACTTTGTAATCGCCCAGAGGGAAAGCGGGTACCATGTGGTCGCGCACCCAGTTCATGGCCTCGATGGGCGTCATACCCCAGTTGGTGGGGCAGGTGGAGAGCAGTTCCACCATGGCAAAGCCCAGCCCGCGCACCTGGGCCTCGAAAGCCAGCCGAATGGCCTTCTTGGCTTTGCGGATGTTGTTGGGGTCGTGCAGGCTGCGTCGCACGACGTAGGCCGCGCCATCCATCTGCGCCAAAATTTCCGACATGCGGATGGGGAACCCCTGGGTAGCCACATCGCGCCCGCGCGGCGAAGAAGTCGTCACCTGCTCGGGCAGGGTGGTGGGCGCCATTTGGCCGCCCGTCATGCCGTAGATGGCGTTGTTGATGAAAATGACGGTAATCCGCTCCCCGCGCCCGGCGGCGTGTAGGATTTCGGCCATCCCAATGGAGGCCAGGTCGCCGTCGCCTTGATAGGTGAACACCACCCGGTCGGGCAGCACGCGCTTGATGCCGGTGGCCATCGCGGGCGCGCGTCCGTGGGCGGCTTCCACGCCATCGATGTTGAAATACTCATAAGCCAACACGGCGCAACCTACAGGCGCAATGCCAATAGCCTTTTCCCGCAGCCCCATCTCGTCCAGCACCTCGGCAACCAGCCGATGGGCCACGCCGTGAGTGCAGCCGGGGCAGTAGTGGGTCGGGCTGTCGGTGAGCGATTCGGGCTTCTGATAGATCAGTTTCAGGTTGTGCTTCGTTTTGGGGGGCGCTGCAACGGTCATAACAGCCTCCTCATGCAGGCATCATGTGCGCCAGCCAGCGGGCGCGCGGGTTTTCGGTTGGGGTGGGCGGGTCGGCGGCCAAGGTGCGGATTTCCTCCAACACCTCGTCGGGGAAGGGCACCATGCCGCCCATGCGGCCATAGAAACGCATGGGCACCTGGCCTTGCGCCGCGGCCTGGACGTCTTCTAACATTTGGCCGCCGTTCATTTCTACGACCAGAAAAGCCTTGGCGCGCTGCGCCAGATCGCGGATAGCCTGATAGGGGAAGGGGCGCAGGCTCACCGGGCGGAACAAGCCCACCCGGATGCCTTCCTCCCGGGCAGCGCGCACCGCCGAAAGCGCCACCCGACCAGCCGTGCCAAAGCCGAGCACCACAAACTCGGCGTCGTCCAAGTAGTATTCGCGATAGCGCACCTCGTTGGCTTCGGCCTCCTGCCAACGCTTGAGAATGCGCAAGTTGATCCGTTCTTCCACCTCCGGCTTGAGGTAGAGCGAGGTTAGCGTGCGGTGAGGGCGGCCTGCCGCGCCGCTCACAGCCCAATCGGGGCGCTCGCGGCGAAGGGGGCGTGGTTCAGGCAATTCTACCGGCTCCATCATCTGCCCAATGCTGCCGTCGGCCACCACGAACACCACGGTGCGGTATTTCTCGGCAATGTCGAACGCCTCGCCGATCAGGTCGACGGCTTCCTGCACCGACGCTGGCGCCAGCACGATGGGGAAGAAATCGCCGTGACCTGCACCGTGGATCACTTGGCGGTAATCGCCCTGCGAAGGGGCAATGTTGCCCAGGCCGGGGCCGCCGCGCATCACATCGACGATGACGGCAGGCACCTCGGTGCCCGCAATGTAGGAAATCCCTTCGGCCATCAGGCTGATGCCGGGGCCCGAGGTGGACGTCATCACCCGCGCACCGGTGCAGGCCGCGCCGTAAACCATGTTGATGGCCGCGACTTCGCTCTCGGCCTGCAGGAAAGCCCGCCCCTCCTCGGGCATCCGCTTGGCCATGTGCTCCAGCAATTCACTTTGGGGGGTAATCGGATAGCCGAAGTAGGCCTCTAAGCCGGCGCGGATGGCGGCTTCGGCCATAGCCACGTTTCCTTTCATCAATTCTCGGGGCATAACAACCTCCAATCTGGGTTGGGGGTGGAGCGTCACGCCGTAGCGCGCACGCGAGGCTTGACGGCGCGATACACGGTAATCGCGGCTTCGGGGCACACCACGGCGCAAATGTTGCATCCGGTGCAAGCATCCTCCACCAGCGCAGCGGGGTGATAGCCCTGCGGCGTCAGGCGTTCGGTATCCATCGCAAGAACGCCCACCGGGCAATAGTTCACGCACAATTCGCACCCCTTGCACAATGTTTCATCGATCTCGACCCATCCCTTAGCAGCCATAAGCACCTCCGTGGTGTGTAGAAAGAGTGAGGTAACAAAAAACGCCTTCGTCCGATTGGGACGAAGGCGCAACCTCCGCGGTACCACCCAGGTTGTCGACTTGCCGCGCGCCAGGGGAGCACGCCTGCCACGAGCAGCAGCCGACCGCTTGCGCGCGCTAACGGGCGCCACACCCGCCGCCGATTACTCCCCAACGGTTTCACCGGCGGAGCATTCCCCGAAGGGAAAGGCAGGCGAGTTTGGCCTTGGTTGGCGCTCGGCGGGCGCCGCTGCCGGGCTTCCACCCTCCCCGACTCGCTGACCGATGGCCTACTACTCCTGCCATAGCCGTGCTTCGCTGTTCTTTTTGAGGTACGGCAAAACCCGGCCTTCCGCTGCGTGCCGGGCTTTGATTGGGCGCAATTCTACAGGTGAATGCCGCAGGCGTCCATGATTCTTCCCAGGGGTGTTTATGCTTTTTTTACGTTTGCGAAATCACCTGGCGCTTGCTCCATGAAATGCTCGCCAATCCGAAGCCAATGCAGGCCACGTTGATAAAGCCGTTGAGCAAGCCGTTTCCCAATGAACGGGTGTAGATGCCTTGCTGAAGGTTGAAACTGGCATCCAACAATCCCAAAAAGACCAGCGCGCCGCCTGCTGCCGCCGTCCAAAGGAGAGCGTAAGGACTACGGCGCAGGTTGGCGCGCGCGGCTTGCACCAGCAAGGGGGTAAGCCACACCAAATCGGGCAGTGGAAAAGCGCGCTCGAAAGCCAGATAGGCGGACGTGTTGGCCGGGTCGTGCTGGAAGAGGGCAAAGAAAAGCCCCCACCACACCACGATGCCGAAGGCAAAGAGCGTTTGGATGACGGCGACGGTTTTGGCTTTCATGGTTTGCCTCCAAAGATAGGGATGCGAGGGATGAGCATGGGAACGCGGTGGCGATAGCGGGCGTAAGTCTCGCCGTAAGCGGTCAGCAAGCGGCGCTCCTCCAGCATCGCGCCGACGACGATGTAAAGCGTCAGCGCGGCGTAAAACAGCACCGAGTTGAGCGTCATCGCGGGCATCGCCCAGAGGATGAGCAGGCTACCCGTGTACATCGGATGACGCACCCAGCGATAGGCGCCGCGCACCACCAACTCCTCCGCCGTGGCCTTCGGTTCGGGCTTGAGCCCCAGAAAGGCCCACAAATCGGTGCGAAAAGTGGCATCGGCGGCCAGCGCCAAACCGCCCAACTGCAACCCGGTGGTGACATACAGCCACGGCGGATGGATGACATACAACAGCCGGTCGGGAAACGCGGCAGGAACGGCCAGCAAGGGCAGCAACAAGGCAGTAAAAACCAGATTGTAGGCCAGCCGATACCAGCGGGCGGCGCGCGCCCCCCAACGCAAGCGTACCCAGCCCTTCACCGCCTGGGAAGCCGCCGCGGAATGCAACGCCCCATAGACACCCACGCTGAAAAAGATGGCCGCTACGCGAAGAAGCATGACCGTGATTTTACCATTCGAGGGTACAATAAGGGACGTCAGCGAAAGGGCTCCCGTTACCTTTCCTTTGCCCAAGGAGGTTCCCAATGACCAAAAAGTTGTTGTTCCGCGGCGGTACTATCGTCACAGCCGCCGAGATGTTCACCGCCGACGTGCTGGTAGCAGGTGAGAAGATCGCCGCCATAGGAAAGGACCTGGTCGCGCCCGACGCCGAGGTGGTCGATGTGAGCGGCAAGTTCCTCTTGCCGGGCGGCATCGACCCCCATGTGCATTACGACCTCCCCATGTTCGACACCGTCTCTTCCGACGACCACTACACCGGCACCAAAGCCGCGGCCTTCGGCGGCACCACCACCGTGATGGATTTCATCCCCCAGGATTGGCCCAGCCTGGAAGCAGCCGTGCAGGCCTGGCACCAGAAAGCCGCCAAAGCCGCCGTGGACTACGGCTTCCA
>JALSPT010000091.1 GCA_026985785.1 Anaerolineales bacterium | reverse complement strand
AGGTCGTCGCGTGAAAATTGCTTCACGGAGACAATGTGCTTGCCGTAGAAAGGAGCGTCTCGGCGGTCGCCAAAGGGCAGGTGCCGGCTGGCAGGGGAAGGAGATACAGCAAAAGCAGACATTGGCAAAAAACCTCCTGGTCGGGTGGGGCAAAGTGCCCGCGGATGGCTGGGAGGGCTCCCCCGCGCGGTGCCGTCGGCAGGCGCGCTGCGCCGCCGCGACGGGCATGTCTTGCCGTAGCGTGAGTGGGCTGGGTCGTTTTCCGGCTTGCAAGGGGGATGCCCTGCCATTTATACCACAACATGGCACTGTTTGCCCTTTTTGCGCCCCACTTTTCGTGTTTTCTCACCTTATGGGGTTGAAAATCGGGTACACTTTACGTGTCATGTTCTCTCCACCATACCATCTCTCAGGAGGTCAGCCATGAAGTTGCGAGATGCTATTCAGACTGCCGATTGGAAAAAGGAAAAGCACGCGCCGGTTATCGAATGCCCTGACGAGGTCAAGGCCAACGAGCCGTTCATGGTCACCGTCAGCGTTGGCAAAGACATCCCCCATCCCAACACCACCGAGCACTTCATCGCGTGGATCGACGTCTTCTTCCAACCCGAAGGCAGCAAATTCGCTCACCATGTGGGCCGCTTCGACTTCCGCGCCCATGGTGAGTCGGCCAAAGGCCCCAACAAGGGCCCGGTTTACACCCACCCTTCGGTCACTTTTGCCATGCAGGTAGGCGAGCCGGGCACCCTGATGGCCATGTCGCACTGCAACATCCACGGCTTGTGGGGTTCGGAAAAGGAAATCAAGATCGCCGCATAGTGCTCTTCCTCCCCCGCACGTCCCCCCTGTACCGCACAGGCGCGCTTCCGGGCGCGCCTGTGCCGTTCCCCCGCCTCGCGGTACAATCAACGCCATGAAAACGCCCGCTTTCCACCTCGGCGCGACACCGGTGTACGGCAACCTGGTGCTCGCGCCGATGGATGGTTACTCCGACCTGCCGTTCCGCTCGGTGTGCCGCGAGTTGGGTTCGGCCATCAGTTACACCGAGTTCATCCACGCGGCAGACGTCCTCCAGCGTCCGGAGCACATCCGCTCGCGCTGGCGCTACCTGCCGTGGGAGCAGCCGGTGGTCTTCCAGATTTATGGCAGCACGCCCCAAACCCTGCTGGAAGCCGCCCTCCGGCTGCAAGCATACGGCCCGGCGGCCATCGACATCAACATGGGCTGCCCCGACAGGCGCATCGTGCGGCGCGGCGCGGGGGCCGGCTTGCTGGCTACCCCTGTCAAAGTGGCCCGCATCATCCGCCTGCTCAGCCGCCGGCTGGAAGTGCCGGTCACGGCCAAAATCCGCCTGGGGCTGCACGAAGGCTGCCGCAACTACCGCCTGATCGCGCGCATTGTGGAGGAGAACGGCGGCGCGTTACTGGCCGTGCATGGGCGCACCCAGGCGCAGGGCTATCGCGGCCAGGCCGATTGGGATGCCATCGCTGAGGTGGTGCAGGCGGTGCGCATTCCGGTGCTGGCCAACGGCGATGTGCGCACCGTGGCCGACATCGAGCGCATCCTGGCCCACACCGGCGCGGCAGGGGTGATGATTGGCCGGGGGGCAATCCGTAACCCGTGGATTTTCGCCCGCCGCGCGCGCGAAGCCGTGCCGCCCGAGGAGGTCTGGCGGGTGCTCCGTCGCCACCTGCAGCGCAGCCTGGACTTCTACGGCCCACGTGGCCTGGTGCTGTTCCGCAAATACGCTGCCCAGTACCTCGCCCCCCATCTGGAGGACCGCGCCGCCCGCCGCGCCCTGCTGACCGCGCCCACCCCTGCCGATTTTCTCGCCCAGGCCGCCCGCTTGCTTGGCCTTCCCCTCGCAGCGCAAAATGTTGTAGAATGAAGCCACGCCCCTTTGTGAGGACGCCATGCTGGAAGAACTCCGCATCCAAAACTTTGCCATCATCGACCGCCTGGAACTCACCCTCGGCGACGGCCTGGTGGTGTTTACCGGCGAGACCGGCGCCGGCAAATCTATCATCGTGGATGCCGTCGCCCTGCTGCTGGGCGGGCGCGCCGAAAGCGTGATGGTGCGCAGCGGTGCCGAACGCGCGGTGCTGGAGGGCGTCTTCCGGCTGGAGCCCCACGTCCGGCCTGCATTGGAAGCCTTGCTGTCCCCCGAAGATCTGTGGGACGACCCAGACTATCTCACCCTGGGCCGCGAAATCCGTCGCGCCGGGCGCCACACCGCCCGCATCAACGGGCGCGCCGTCAGCCTGGCCCTGCTGAAACAGGTCGGCAGCCTGCTGGTGGACATCCACGGCCAGGCCGAGCACCTTTCGCTGTTTCGCGTGCGCGAGCACATCCGCCTGCTCGACCGCTACGCCGCCCTGGGCGAAGCCCTGGAGGCCTACCGGCAGGGCTACCGCCGCCTGCAGGCGCTGCGCCGCCGCCTGGCCGACCTGCGCCGCAGCGCCCGCGACGCCGCTCAGCGCGCCGACCTGCTGGCTTTTCAGATCGACGAAATCGAGCGCGCCGACCTGCATCCTGACGAAGAAGACCGCCTGCTGGCCGAGCGCGAGCGCCTATCCCACGCCGAAGCACTGGCCGAACACGCCCGCCAGGCCGTCTTTTTGCTCGACGAGGGCAGCCCGGAAGTGCCCGCCATCACCGACCTCTTCGGGCGCGTCGGCGAGGCGCTGCACTTCATCGCCCACACCGATCGCGGCCAGGCCGACCTGGCTGCCGCTGCCGACAATCTCGGCGAAACCTTGGCCGACCTCGCCCGCCGCCTGCGCGACTACGCCGAAGGGCTGGAATTCGACCCCGCCCGCCTCGCCGAGGTGGAAGAGCGCCTCGCCCTCATCGCCAACCTGAAGCGCAAGTACGGCGACACCATCGCCGACATCCTGGCCTACGCCGAGCGCGCCCGCGCCGAACTGGACGCCATCACCCACGCCGACGAAGAAACCGCCGCGCTGGAAGACGAAATCGCCGCCCTGGAGGCCCAACTGGGGGAACAGGCGCTGATGCTTTCCGAGCGCCGTCAGCAGGCTGCCCGCCGTATGGCCGCGGCGGTGGAGCAGGAATTGCAAGACCTGCGCATGGCCGGGGCGCGCTTTCGCGTCGCGCTGAACCGGCGCCCCGACCCCGGCGGCCTTCCCCTGCCCGACGGCTCGCGGGTTGCCGCCGACGAGCGCGGCATCGACCGGGTGGAATTCATGCTCGCTCCTAACCCCGGCGAGGGCTTCAAGCCGCTGGCCAAAATCGCCTCCGGTGGCGAGAGTTCCCGCCTGATGCTGGCGCTCAAGCGTGCCCTTGCCGAGGTTGATCCCACGCCTACGCTGATTTTCGACGAAATCGACCAGGGTATCGGCGGGCGTATCGGCGCGGTGGTGGGGCGCAAATTGCACGCGC
>JALSPT010000090.1 GCA_026985785.1 Anaerolineales bacterium | reverse complement strand
ACCTTTGGCGTATTTGCCCTCACCCCCGGCCCCTCTCCCGGAGGGAGAGGGGAGCCCCCTCGTTCTGCAGAGAGGCGATGGGAGAGATTGGCTAATGGACAGCGTTTTGTCGGTCAATCAGCGTGGGGCACTTTGTTTTGATTACATCATCCCGCGCTACTCACCGGCGCGCACAAGCGGTTGAATTTGCGGCGGCAGGCGGTCGGGGGAATCGGCTAGCGGCGGTTTGAGGGGCGGCTGGCCGAGTTTCTCCAGGATGGCCTGCCCCTCCGGCCCCAGCACGAAGGCCACGAATGCCGCCGCCAGGCGGGGATGAGGTGCGTTGGTGGGGATGGTCAGGCCGTAAAGGATGGGCGCGCCGGTTTTGACCACCGTTTCGCCGGGTTGAGCGCCGTTGAGTTCCACTTTGGCCTGGGCATAGAAAGCGGCGTGGGCTGGGTCGCTCAGGTTGATTTCGGGCGGCAGGGTCACATAGTGCAGATGGTGCTGCACGGCTACCGAAAGGTACTCGAAGGCGTAGTCCATGTCGCCGCTCTGCAACAGCGCCAGCAGTTCCACCGCTTTGGGGCGCACGTTGGCCGCCGGGCAGTGGTCGCCCAGGCGCTGCGCCAGGCCGGGCACTTGGTAGTAGGCTTCGGCCAGTTGCCACACCATCAGCGTGCGGTAGCCACAGGGGTCGGCGTTGGGGTCGGAATGGCCGTACACTACACCATCCCGCAGCAGCACCTCGTACCAGTTGTCGCTGGTGATTTCGTCGGCAAATTTGGAGCGGTCGGTGTAGGCGATCACCATCGCGTTGCGCGCGAAGCGGATGTTCCAGGTCGCGAATTGGGGCTTGAGCAGGTTGTCGATCACGGTGTAATCGGCCACCATCACGACATCGGCGAGTTGGCCGAGTTCGCTGACTTTGCGCGCCACGGTGCGGCTGCCGCCCGATTCGGTGGCAAAGCGCACGCCGGGGTGCTTTTGTCGAAAGGCTGCCGTCAGTTCCTTCACCGGCACGGTCAGGCTGCCGGCGTGGTAGATGGTGAGCGTGCCGGTCAGACCGTCCTCGGGGGGCGTGGCCGGGGCGGTGCCGCAGGCGGTCAACACAACCGCCAACGCCAGAGCGAGCAGAGACAGGATCCAAGGTTTCACGCTACCTCCTGGGGATGGGCGCTACAGCGCCAAAGTCTCGCCCGTGTGGGCGGGGTGATAACCGGGGAGTGATGCCAGCAGGCGGCGCCAGGACGCGGTTTGCAGCGCGTCGAGCAGGGGATGCAGGGTGTCCGTTTCTTCTCGCGGCACTACCAGGTCGAAGCGTTCCTCGAAAAGGGGGATGAAATCCAGCCCGGCAGCGCGGGCGGCGGCTTCCAGCCCTAAGGCGACGTCGGCCTGCCCTGCTGCTACGGCGTGCGCCGCCGCGGTGTGCGTGGCAACGGTGGTTTCGTAGCCGCGGACGGCCTCTCGCGGGATGCCCAACGCTGCCAAGTGGGCGTCTAACCATATCCGCGTGCCCGAGCCGCCGTTGCGGTTGACGAAACGGAGGTCGGGGCGGGACAAATCGGTCAACGAGCGCACGCCTTTGGGGTTGCCGGGAGCCACCATCAACCCCTGCACGCGGTGGGCGAGGGTGACCACTTGTACTGCGTGATCCGGGAACAAACGGCGGATGTAGGGCAGGTTGTAAGCGCCACTTTCGTCCAGCAAATGCGCGCCGGAGAAGTGGCACAGGCGCTGGCGGAGATCGATCAGCCCATCCAGGCTGCCGACGGGGTAGGCTACGATGTCCAGATGGGGCTGCAATTGTTCGGCCAGGCGTTCCAGGGCGAGGTCGTGGCTGCCGGCAAACACGGCCACGGGGCGTTCGCCGGCGGGGAGCACCAGGCGGCGCAACACCAACGCCCCGGCGGTGGCGCGGTAGTATTTCTCCCGTACGCGCCCGGTGGTGCGGACGTGGTCGAGTTCTACCAGGCCGGCGCGTTGCAGGCGTAGCAGGTGGTGCCGCACCCATGCCGGGGAGTGTCCCGTCTGGGCAGCCAGTTGGCTCAGCGTGGCGGGCTGTGCCATCAGCAAGCGCAGCAGGCGCAGGCGGCGCGGGTCGGATAGGGCTTTGAGTTGCGGCCAGGAGGTGACCTCGGCAGCGGCTTTCACGGGTGGGGCTCCGAGTGTTAAGTTTTTGCTTAACCGTTAGTTTACCACATTTTGAGGTTGTTTGCTGGGAGTAGGGGGTATAATTTGGCGGTGTGTTTTGGGAGGTGCGATGTCGGTTGTGAAGGCGATAGATTTTGTATTTCGGCGATTTTGGCCATATGAAGTCTTGGGGGCGGAGCATTTCCCGCAGGAGGGGGCTGCGGTGGTCGTGGCCAATCATGCCTCTTTGTTGGATGGGGCGCTGCTTTTGGCGGCTTTGCCGCGATCGCCGAGGTTCATCGTGTGGGCCCAGCACTACGAGAAACCGTGGTTGAGTTGGCTCTATCACCGCTTGAGGGCCATTCCTGTGGATGGATGGAACGATGGAACAGTGTCCATTGGACAGGAAGCGTACCGCACGGCCAAAGCGCATTTGGAGGCCGGGGGGGTGTTGGCGGTGTTCCCGGAGGGGGCACGAACACCGGACGGGAAGTTCATGTGTTGGCGCAGCGGTGCGGCGCGGTTGGCGCTCGCGACCGGCGCGCCGCTTGTGCCGGTAACCATCAACGGGATGTACGAGGTATGGCCGATTCATCGCAAGCGACCGCGCTGCGGGCGCGTCGAGGTGGTGATTCATCCGCCGGTATCGCCTGAGCCGTGGTTGCGCATTCGGCGGCGGCGGGAAGCCGCCCTATTGCTAACTCGCCACGTGCGCGATGTCGTAGCCTCGGCTTATCGTTTGCCGGGCGCAGCCTATGCCCCACCCCCCGGCTGGAAAAGCCCCCATGGGGAGATCCCGTGCCCTCTGACGGTATTATTAGACAGCGAGCCGCCGCCGTATCGCCGAAAGCAGTAGTGAGGTTTTCAAGACGTGATGGTGCGCCACGATCTCCAGTAATTGTTCGAGGGGGAATAATCGCGTTTCAATGAGGCGGCTCGGCCTGGACAGGATTGGTAAGTATCCCCAGACCCTCGATTTCCACCTCTACGGTGTCGCCAGGTAGGAGGGGACCAACCCCTGCGGGCGTGCCGGTGAGGATGAGGTCGCCGGGCTCTAAGGTCATCACCGAGGAGATGAAAGCGATCAGTTGAGGGATGCGGAACACCATGTCGCGGGTGGAGCCCATCTGACGCGTTTCGCCGTTGACGCGGCAGGTGATGAGGGCGTCGGCGGGGTCAAATTCGGTATCGATCCACGGCCCGACAGGGCAAAAAGTGTCGAATCCTTTGCCGCGCGTCCATTGACCGTCGCGCCGTTGCAGGTCGCGGGCGGTGACGTCGTTGGCGATGGTGTAGCCGAGGATGTGGTCGGCAGCCGTTTCGGGGGGGAGCCAGCGACCTCGTTTGCCAATCACCACGGCAAGTTCGGCTTCGTGCTCTACCTGTTGCGACTGGGGTGGGAGGAGAATGGTATCGCCTGCGCCGATGAGCGCCGAGGGCGGCTTGAGGAAGATGAGCGGGATTTCGGGAACTTCGGCGGCGTGTTCGGCGGCGTGGGCGGCATAGTTGCGCCCCACGCAGATGATTTTGGATGGTGTCGTTGGCGGCAGCAGGCGCACTTCGTCCAGCGAGAAAGCGGGCTCGGCGCGCTGCCGCTCGCCAAAAGGCGAACCCTGAACCAGGCCGACTTGTTGGCCGTCGAGCCAGCCGTAGGTGGGTGTGCCGTCAGGAAGTTGAAAACGAATCCAGCGCATGGTTTTCTCCACAGACAAAATGAGGATGGATGCAGCGGGATTATAGCACGGGCTACTGGCGGGACATAAGTCCTGTTGGCATGATGTGGTGAAGCGGCATTGGTGGTAGCGAAAATGGGCGGGATGCGGTAAACTTATAATAGCCCTTTTCGGGGGCAGAGTGTACTTTGCGCGTTGAGGAGGCAAAGGATGAAAATTGGCCGAGTGTTGATTCTTTTAGCGTTGATTCTGATCTTGGGAGTGGGTGCGGCCTTTTTGTGGCTGCGACGAAGGGCGGCACCGACGGCCACCACGAATAGCGGAGGAGGGCGGCAGGCGGCAGAAATGATCCCTGTGGTGGTGGCCGCACAGCCTATCCGGCGCGGCACGAAGATCACGGAACAAATGTTGGCGACGGTGGATCTGCCCGCAGATCGAGTGCTGGCAGTGCAGATCACCGATCCCAAGGAGGCCATTGGAAAACTGGCAGTGCGCGATCTGGCGCAGGGGATGTTCTTGACGAAGGGCGATGTGGCGGAGAAGCTTTCGGTGAGCGCCGAGGGTTCACTGGCTTCTTTGCAAATTCCGCCGGGCTCGGTGGCGATCTCTATCCCGATGTCGCGTTTGAGCGGGGTGGCCTATGGCATTCGCCCCGGTGACCACGTCGCTGTGCTGGCCTCGTTTCCCTTTGTGGATGTGGATCAGGACTACCAGACGGTGTTGCCTGACAAAGTCGCGGTTGTGAAGCCGCCCCAGATGGGCGAAAAGGGGCAAACCATCACCGCGGATGTTCAACCTTCTGAAGCGCCTTTTGGGCGTTCGGTAACAGATAACGACCTCGGTTTACCGTTTTACCTTGTGGCCTCGGAGCCGCAACGGGCGCGGTTGGTCAGCCAAATGTTGATCAAGGACGCGGCGGTGTTGTACGTGGGCACGTTCCCACTCACGACACAGAGACCTGTTCTGCCGCCACAGGGTGGCGAAGGCGCTCCCGCTCCGAAGCAGCAGGGGCAGGCCGCTGCTGCTCAGGGGCAGCCTCAACCAAAAACGGAGCATGAGCAAAAGACGCCGCCCGACATCATCACGCTGGTCGTCTCGCCGCAAGAGGCCGTGACGCTGAAGTATTTGATGGACCGCCAGGTGGTGATGACTTTGGCGTTGCGTGCCGGTGGCGATACCACGGATATTTCTACGGACGCCGTGACCTTGTCGTACGTTTTGGACAATTACGGCGTGGTCGTGCCGGCCAAACTGCCTTATGATCTGGCGCCGCGGATTGACAAAGTAGTGCCGCCGATTCTGCCCAATGACCAGTGGATGCAGATGTTGACGCCGCAGCCGTAGCCTATGAGGATGTGCTTTTTAGGAGGCCCTGGGAATGCCCGCAGATGAGATGATTTCCGTTTTGATAGTGGATGATATTGCTGAGACGCGCGAAAACATCCGGCGGTTGTTGCAGTTCGAGAAAGACATCCGTGTGGTTGGCGCGGTGGGAAGTGGGCGTGAGGCTGTAAGTGCGACGGAGAAACTCAAGCCGGATGTCGTCATCATGGATATCAACATGCCGGACATGGACGGCATTCAGGCGACCGAACTGGTGCGTCAGCGGCTGCCGTATGTGCAGGTGGTTATCCTGACCGTGCAGGACGATTCTAATTACATGCGGCGGGCGATGATGGCCGGGGCGCGGGATTTTTTGGCCAAGCCTCCTACGATTGACGAACTGGTTGCCGCGGTGCGCCGGGCG
This sequence comes from Anaerolineales bacterium, assembly GCA_026985785.1. Taxonomy (GTDB): domain Bacteria; phylum Chloroflexota; class Anaerolineae; order Anaerolineales; family DRMV01; genus DRMV01. The sequence goes on along the minus strand of JALSPT010000090.1, from coordinate 7,554 downwards.
GGTGCTTTTGCTCAGGAGGAAAAGCGCCGCCTCGCGCACGTGCCCGCGGCAGCCGATGGCGCTGTGGCGAGCGCAAGCGTGGCCTCGGGCGAGGAAACCGGCAAGGTAATCACCTTTTTCAGCGGTAAAGGAGGGATGGGGTGTACCACGCTGGCGGTGAACTTGGGTGTGGTGCTCCAAAAGGCCGAAACGCCGGTGGTGGTGGTCGATGGGAAGTTGCAGTTCGGCGATGTGGTCTTGTTGCTCAATGAGCATGGCAAGCATACCGTAGCCGATTTGGCACCCCGCGCCGACGCATTGGATGCCGAAGTGGTCGAGAGTGTATTGATCCCCTATCGTGATACGGCGCTCAAGGTCTTGGCTGCTCCTACCCAGCCAGAAGATGCTGCCCAGATCAGCGGCGATCAGTTTGGCCGTCTGCTGACGTTTTTCAAAACCATGTTTGAGTACGTCATCGTGGATACTTCTTCGGTTCTGGATGACGTCACGTTGGCGGCGTTGGATGCAGCAGAGCTGGTGGTGGTGTTGGTAGGGCAGGACATTCCCTCTATCAAAGACGCGCGTTTGTTTTTGGATTGGCTGCGGGCGGCAGGGGTGCCTGACGAGCGCATTTTCCTGGTGATGAATCGATATGACAAGCGCATTGGTATTACGCCCGAGCGAGTAGGGGAAAGTTTCCGCCATCCGGTGGATGCAGTCATTCCCGAAGATTTTCGGCACGTCTTACCGGCGGTGAACAAGGGTAAGCCGGTGCTGGAAATCAGCCGGGGCGCGCCCATTTCGCGCGCAGTAGTAAAAATGGCCGAGGTGATCCGGCGGCGTCTGGCTGAACTGGAAACGGCGGAAACCGTTTGAGCAAGTGGAGGGTGAAGCATGTCTTTGCTGAAGAAAATCGAACGCGGCGGTAGCACGAGCGGCGGGAGCGCCAAGCAGCCTGGAAAATCCGGTAAACTGACCTCGCGCCGGGCCGCTGCTCCGCCGCCGCCGAAGGAATCCTCGGCGTTGGCCGACCTTAAAACGCGGGTGCAACAGCGGTTGCTGGCCGAACTCGACCCCGCAATGGACATCACCCAAGTCGCCGAAGTGCGTCGCACCATTCGCGATCTGTTCGAGCAGATTTTGCAAGAAGAAAACATTGTGCTCTCGCGCCCGGAGCGCCATCGCTTGTTCGAGGCGATCGCTGCCGAGATCCTGGGCTTTGGTCCGCTGCAGCCGCTGTTGGAAGATGACAGCATTACCGAAATCATGGTCAACGGGCCGAAAAATATCTATGTGGAACGTAAGGGTAAGTTACAGCGGGTTCCTGTGACGTTCGAGGACAATGACCACGTGATGCGTATCATCGAGCGCATCGTAGCGCCCTTGGGGCGGCGTGTGGATGAATCCAGCCCCTACGTCGATGCCCGCTTGCCTGATGGTTCGCGTGTGAACATTGTGATTCCGCCGATTTCGCTGGTGGGGCCCGTGGTGACCATCCGTAAGTTTTTCAAAACCCCCTTGACCGTTCAGGATCTGATCAATTTTGGCTCTATTACCCCGGAAGCGGTGCAATTTCTCGAAGCCTGCGTCAAGGCGCGTCTCAACATCGTGATTTCTGGTGGTACGGGCTCCGGTAAAACCACGCTGTTGAACATCCTTTCCAGTTTCATCCCCCCGGATGAGCGCATCATCACAGTGGAGAACGCCGCGGAGTTGCAACTGCGGCAGGAGCACGTCGTCACGCTGGAATCGCGCCCGCCCAACATCGAGGGGCGCGGTGAGGTGACCATCCGTCAACTGGTCATCAACACGCTGCGTATGCGCCCCGACCGGATTATCGTGGGCGAGGTGCGCGGCGCCGAGGCGCTGGACATGCTCCAGGCCATGAACACCGGTCACGAGGGCTCGATGACCACGGTACACTCCAACAGCCCACGCGATACCCTTTCCCGTCTGGAAACTATGACCCTGATGGCCGGTATGGATTTGCCCGTGCGTGCCATTCGGGAACAAATAGCCTCGGCGATCGACCTGGTAGTCCACCAATCGCGTATGCGTGATGGCTCGCGCAAGGTGGTGGCAATTTCAGAAGTTTCTGGGATGGAGGGCGACGTCATCAGCATGACCGATTTGTTCGTCTTCCAGCATGGTGGCTATCGTGACGGGAAAGTGTTTGGGCGCTTGACGCCCACCGGCTTGCGGCCCAAATTCATGGACAAAATCGAAGCGGCGGGCATCCATTTGCCGGCATCTACCTTTGGGATTGGTGGCAAGCGGCGGTAGCCTGTTCAAGGAGCGCAGTATATGGCCAACATCAACCCGGTGTTGATCCTGAGTGTGGGGGGCAGTCTGGCTTTGGTGCTGTTGCTGGTCGGTGTGGTGCTGACTTACCGCTCCAGCCGCTCGCTGGTTGATGAGCGCCTGGAAAAATACCTGGGCGAAGAAGACTTGGCGCGCCTGGAAGAGGAGCGGAAAGCGGAGCGTCGCCAGCGCGAAGGCGCTTTGGACCGCCAGTTGGCGCGCACCAGTTGGTGGGAGGGTATCTCCCGCGACCTGGCGCGCGCCGACCTGCGCCTCAAGCCGATGGAATACATCTGGGTGCGTGTCGGCCTGACCATAGGCGGGGCAGTACTGGGCTACGCCATTGGGGGAGGGTCGCTACTTTTTACCCTAACTGGCCTTGTTTTGGGATTCTACGGCCTGGGCATTTTTGTGAAAATGCGCCAGCGGCAACGATTGAACCGTTTCAATTCCCAGTTGCCGGATATGCTCAACTTGATGGTCAACGGCTTGCGGGCAGGTTATTCGACATTGCAGGCGCTGGAAGCCGTGAGCCGTGAGATGCCTCCTCCGATTTCTACCGAGTTTCAACGGGTCGTCCGAGAGGTGCAAATCGGCATTCCGCTGGAACAGGCATTGGACAACCTGCTGCGTCGCATTCCCAGCGACGACCTCGATCTGGTGATTACGGCCATCAACATCCAGCGCGAGGTGGGCGGCAATTTGGCCGACATCTTGGAAACCATCTCCGCCACGATTCGCGATCGTGTCCGTTTGAAAGGCGAAATCCGGGTCTTGACCTCGCAGGTGCGTTTTTCCGGCACGGCTTTGGCTGTGATGCCCATTCTGTTGTTCTTCATCATCTACCGGATGAACCCTCATTACATGGGGCAGTTGATTCACCCGGACAACCCCGCAGCCAAGCCCTTGGGCTATTGTATTATCGGCACGGGCTTGATTTTGATCGTCATTGGCTACGTGGTGATGAACAAGATCTCGGATATCGAAGTGTGAGGATGGGGCTATGACGCTTTTGTGGATTCTCGTGGGCGTGTTGGTTGTGGGCGCGATCGTATTGGCGATGATCGGCCTGCGGCAGCAAGAAGAGGACGTCGATCCGCTGCAAGAGCGGTTGGCGGAGTATGTGGATAGCGGGCGCGAAATCCACTCGTTGGAAGAGGTGGAACTGGAGCAGCCGTTTTCCGAACGCGTCATCATGCCGCTGGCCAGGGCGCTCGGCAATCTGGCGCTGAAGTTCACGCCTCAGAGCGCCATTCAGAATGCACAACGCAACCTCGAGCTGGCAGGACGTCCCAATGGGCTGGATGCATCCACCTATGTAGCCATTCGCTTTGTGTTAGGCATTGCCCTGGGCATTGGGACGTTCATGCTCCTTCGCTTCTCGGCCAACGAGGGTTTGCGCTCCAAGGCGCTGCTGTTGATGGTGGTGTTCGGGGTTTTGGGATATTTCCTCCCCGAACTTTGGTTGCGCAGCAAGATCAACAAACGGCAGGAAGAAATCGTCAAAGCGATGCCCGATGCGCTGGATTTGCTGACCATCTGCGTGGGGGCTGGGTTGGGTTTCGACGCCGCGATGCAAAAAGTGGTGGAGAAGTGGGACAACGAATTGGCCTTCGAGTTTGGGCGGGTGCTGCGTGAAGTGCAACTGGGCAAGACCCGGCGGGAAGCCCTGCGCGATATGGCCGACAGGGTGGGTGTGCCGGAGATGACGAGTTTCGTGGCCGCGATCATCCAGAGCGAGCAACTGGGCGTCAGTTTGGGCAAAGTGCTGCAAATTCAAGCGGACAACATGCGCGTCAAGCGGCGCCAGCGGGCGCAAGAGGCAGCCCAGAAAGCGCCGGTGAAGATGCTTTTCCCCCTGGTTTTCCTGGTCATGCCTGCCCTGTTCCTGGTGCTGTTGGGGCCGGCAGCGATGATAGTGGTGCAGATGTTCGTGGGCGGTGGCTTCTGAAATTTGGCTTTATCGCCTCTATCGTGGGTTTTGGCAGGGACTGGATTGGATTTTCCCGCCCCGATGCGTTGGCTGTGGACGCGTCGGGGCGCGTTTTTGTGACGATTGTCTGCGTAGTGCCCCTGTGATGGTGCCGCCCCTGTGTGTCCGTTGCGGGCAATCGTTGGAAGCATGGGGTGAAAATGCCCTGGGAGCGGGGCTTTGCCCTTTTTGTCGGGTGACTCCCCCGGCTTATGAAGCCGCTCGCGCTTGGGGGCGCATGGAGGGTAGCATTCGCTCCGCCATTCATCGCTTGAAGTATCGGCGTGATGTCTCGTTGGCCGACGTGTTGGCGGCGCAAATGTTGGCGGTGGTGGAGCGTGAAGGTTGGCAAGTAGATGGTGTCGTGCCGGTACCGTTGGGGCCGGCGCGCCTGCGTGAGCGGGGGTTCAATCAGGCGGCTTTGTTGGCGTTCCCGCTGGCGTTGGGATTGAGGTTGCCTTACTGGGGGCAGGTGCTGGTGCGCTGGCGCGAAACCCGCACCCAGGTGGGGCTGAGTGCGGCGGAGCGGCGGCGAAACGTCGCGGGGGCGTTTCGCGTAGTCCGTGAAGAACCCATTATGAGGAAAACCGTGTTGCTGGTGGATGATGTCATGACCACTGGCGCCACCCTGGACGCGGCGGCGCGAGCATTGAAGAAGGGCGGCGCGGCCCGTGTGTACGCGCTTGTGGCGGCTCGCGCGGTCCTGCGTGCCCCTTGACCGATCACTTCCCCTTGCGATGGCGGAAGAAGAGGAAGATGGTAAGCGCCCCCAACAACAACAATGTGCCGCTTAGGCCGCCAAGAAGCAACCATGCCTCGTTCCATGAGGCGGCTTGCGAGACGTCTACCGGGCGGCGAGCGGCCAATTGGTGGTGGACGTGCTCTACGAAGGCCGTGTCGGCCTCCAATGGCACCAGGGAGGCTTGGAGTCGGCGCTCCAGTGCCTGCATCTCTTCTGCCGAGAGGGCGCTTTTACCCCACCGCGGCATCGCCCACCTCCACGGGATACACCACCAGCCCCGCAGTTCGTGGCCCCAGATGGACGGTCACCGCCGTCGAGAGCGAGGTCGTGACCATCTCTCGGATGTGGAGTGCTTGTTTAGCCATCTCAGCCAGCCGAAGAGCGTCTTGCGGGGCGCGGGCATGCACCACGGCGACATCCACCAGTTGTTTCCCCATTTCTTCTTTTGCTCGCTGAACGACGTGTTGCAGGGCTTTGATCCGGGAGCGCACCTTGCCGGTGGCGATCAGTTCCCCTTCTTTGAGTTCCACGATGGGCTTGAGTTGCAGAAGCGAGGCGAGGATGGCCTGAATGGCCTTGACGCGCCCGCTCATCCTGGCGTAGTCCAGCGTGTCGATGGTCAACAGCACGCGGACGGTTTCTCGGATGGCTTCAAGGCGGCGTACAATGGCCTCGAGGGGGAAGCCCGCTGTGTCCATTTCACGGGCTTCCTTGCACATGAATGCCAGGGCTGCTGCGCCCGCGGCGCTGTCGAAAGGAAGTACAGCAATGCGGTCAGCCAGTTTGCGGGCAGCGGCTACGGCTGAGGCGTAAGTTCCCGAGAGTTTGCTGCCCACGTGGATCGAGAGGATGGTATCACCCGGCTCGGCAATCCGAGTATAAACTGCTTCCAATTGTTGGGGCGAAAGTTGTGAGGTTTTAGGAATGATCCTTCGTTCGGCAATCAGGCGGTAAAAATCCTCTTCCGTGATGTCCACATTTTGGAGAAAACTTTCTTCGCCGAAGTGAATGTGAAAAGGGATGACGTGGATGTGGTATTTTTCCACCCAGCCGGTTGGAAAATCGGCAGTGCCGTCGGTTACAATGTGCAACATGGGTTGTCAATCCTCGTCAGAAAGGTCGGGTTGGATTTCTGCCCGTAGGGCTACCAGCGTTCGGTGGTAGAGGCTTTTGATGGCGCCCTCGCTGCGTCCTAAGATTTGCCCAATTTCGGCGTTGGAAAGCCGATCGACGAATTTCAAAATGAGCAATTCCTGGCGATCGGGGGGAAGTTTGCGGATGATCTCAAGCAAGCGCTCGGTTTCTTCTTGCTGGATGAGGCTGTGTTCCGGTGAAGGTTCGCGTGTGGTAGGTGGGTTCCACGCCGTTTCTTCGATGGCAATTTCTTTGCGCCTGCTTTGATCGCGATGCCAGTTGGCTACCAAATTGTGCGCGATGCGATAAAGGTAAGCGGAGAAGGGGAGGCCGCGATCCTCGTAGCGTTTGATGTGTTGCATTGCTCGGTAGAACACGCGGGCGGTGAGGTCTTCGGCCTCTTGGGGATGGCCGATTCGGTAGTAAATGTAACTGTAAATTCGCTGGACGTACCGTCGGTAGAGGATGCCAAAGGCTTCCCGATCGCCAGCGCGAGCGCGGGCTACGGCTTCCGTGTCGGAAAGTTCGGCGGGGGAAATGTCGTCCATTAAAACCCGTCCGTGGGGAAAAAGTTACAGCCTTTCGGGGGTGTGCTCTGGCCATGCCGCTGCAAGCAGAGCGGGTAGGGCTTTGCCAGCGGGCAGACGTAAGATGACGTCGGCCAGGCTGCTGAGTGGTGTGGGGAGAGGGTTGATCTCGACGACGTAGGCGCCGTGCGTTTTGGCGATCTCAGGTAGCGCCGCCGCCGGATAGACCGCACCCGACGTGCCCACCACGAGCATCACGTCGGCGGTTTGGACAGCCGCGGTTGCGGTTTGCAGGGCCTGGGGCGGCAAGGGCTCGCCGAAGAAAACCACATCGGGGCGCAACACGCTGCCGCAGATGGGGCAGCGGGGGGCTTCCCCTTCCGGCGGCGATGCCCATTCTGTGACGAGGTGGCGGTTGGCGGCGCATACGGTGCGCATGATGTTGCCGTGTAGTTCGACCACTTCCTGGCTGCCGGCGCGCTGGTGCAGGCCGTCGACGTTTTGGGTGATGAGGGTAAATCGGGGAACCATCTTTTCCAGCGCCGCGAGGGCAAGATGCCCGGGGTTGGGCTGGGCGCGCCGGACCAGGTCGCGCCGCCAGGCGTACCATTGCCACACCAGTTCCGGGTGGTGTGCCAGCGCCTGGGGAGATGCCAGTTCCTGCGGATCGTAACGCGCCCACAGCCCGGTTTGGGCTTCCCGAAAGGTGGGAATACCGCTTTCGGCAGAGATGCCTGCACCGGTAAGCACGACGACGTGGTGGGCTTCCCGCAGGCGGTGGAGGAGGTCGGAGGGAAATTCGAATTCGGACATTGGGCGCTCCGCGGCTTTTATTCTACCGCGGTATGATACACTTAGAGCCTATCCGGAAAATCTCACGGCTGATGTCATTGCGAGCC
>JALSPT010000089.1 GCA_026985785.1 Anaerolineales bacterium | reverse complement strand
CACGGTATGCAGGCGCTCTTGCAGCGTGGCGGCACGGGAGCGCTCTTCTTCCAGGGTTTGTTGTAAATCCTGTATCTGAGCCTGGAGGGTGGCAAGGGTTTCTTGCGAGGAAGTATTTTCTTCCGGCAGAGGTGTACTCACGGTGAGCCATTTCCCCAGGCGCTGGGCAATGTTGGTGAGGCGCTCTTGTTCTGCCAGGCTCCAGGCGTGTTGGGCGTATGGAGAGGCCAGAACGATGCTGCCGTGGCTCTGCCCGTTGGCGGCGAGAGGGGCGGCCAGCAACGGGCCGGTACGCTGGAGGTTAAGGGTGGCGGCCAGTGAGCGGACGTCATCCGATGTGCTGCTGGCGGGGAGGCGAAGCGAGCGGCGGCGTTGCATGGCCGTTGTGAGGATGGGGAGCGAGGAGGCATCAAGGGTGGTGCCGGTGAGCGTTTGTTCTCGGATGAGGTCGTAGCCGCAGGCGATGCTGAGCCGCTGGCCTTGAGGAGGGGTGAGGATGAGGCACAGGTCGGCTTTCATCAGGAGAGCGACGGCGCGGGCGAGGTGAGGGCAGGTGGTGGCGTCCTGGGGGGAGGTTGCCAGTAAGTCGAGGAGGGCTTGAAGGGCGGCTGTGTCGGGTGGCGCGATGGTGGCTTTTTGCACCTGAATGGTGCGGGGTGGAGGCGTTGCAACCGGCGGCAGGAAACGGTACGGCAGTGTAAAGAGCAAGGGATGGGCCATGAGCGCGGCAAGGCGGGTGTAGCCGTCCAGGTCGCCACCGGCGGGTGGCCATAAAATATGAGCCAATTGGCCAAGGACTATAAAGGTCAATGCCAGGATGCCGATGTTGGTTTGGTCGGGGCGGCGATATAGCAGGATACCGATGCCGATCAGTCCCAGCAGGATGTTGAAGACGCTCCAGGCGAGGTCGGGCAGGGCGTTGTTGAAATAACGCTCGGCCAACGGTGCCCATACCAGCCAGGAGGACAGGGCGCCCAGCAGGATGACCACCGCGCCGATTGCCAGGTAGGTATCGCTTCGGCGGGTGTGCTCGGGGTAGCCCCATAGCCAGGTAAACAACAGGAGAGTAAAGGCGATGGCTGCCCGGTTGGCGATGGGGAGGACTAAATGAGGGGTAACCACGTGTTGCCATGCCATTCCCCCGATGATAAAGAGCACGAAGCGAATGGCGAGCAAGGCGCTCAGACCCTGAAGGAGGCGGCGTGTTTGAGGGTAAGATGCGCGCTGCCATTGCAACCATGTTGCTTGAAGTGTGCCTCCAATGGCAAAGAGAAGCACCAGGTGGTAAGCAAGGTTGCCGGGTGGCTTGGTAAGGAGGGTGGCGATGGGGACCAAAAAAGTTGGGGCTGTCATGGGTGATCCTGGCGGGTTCAGGTCATTGCCTTACAGGAGTTGCGCAGTTGCCCCACGAGCACGGTTTACCAGATGTCCAGGCTCCCCTCCTCTCCCTTTGGGAGAGGAGGGGGTGGGGAAGGTGAGGGCGGAAGGGATGGTTTGCTCTGTTTTTCGCCCTCACCCCTCCCCCTCTCCCGGAGGGAGAGGGGGAGACAGGCCTTGACTGCCGAGGTGAGCGCACAACCTGCATGGATGTTCTCCAAACTGCGTAAGTCCTGTACCTTACTTTCAGCAACGCTTGGCAGCATTATAGCATGGCTTCAGAAGGCTGAGGGGGCAAGGTTTGTGCCATGTCGGCTTTTTGGCGCATGGCTTGGGGGAAAATGGTGGCGCGTTGGGGCGCGAGAGGGCCACACGCCAGGGCTGTCTCTGCAGCCCTGGCGTGCAGGGGAAAACAATGCTTTTTGAAGCGCGTTGGCGGTTACTTTTTCGTGGTGTGAGGGGTAGGGACGGCTGGTTCGGTTTCCTTTTCTTCGATTTGGAAGACTTTGAGCATCCGTCGCACGATGTCGTAGGCCACGTTTTGCTGAAAGCCGGAAAGCCACGCCAGCACGAAAGTGGGCACGGCGGTGGTTTGGATGGAAGAGGTGTTGCCAGCAGTCAGGGAGAACAGGCCAGCCTGGACGGCGATGTACACGAAAGCGCCCAGGGCAAAGCCCATCAACGGGTTGGTAATGTACCACATGCTGTATTGCGGGTCGAAGTCTTGCTTGTCGGCGACGTGCCGCCAGAGGGCATAGAGCGCGCCGGTCACGCCGCCTAAGCCGCCCCAGAACATGGTCTTGAAGCCGTCGATGAGCCAGCGGATGCTGTTGATGCCGGTGGTACCGGCTTCATAGCCGAAGAACTGGGCATAGCGATCGAGGAACCAGGGTACGACGAACATGGCCGCTCCGAGGAGGAAAGCCATGCCTATTTCATAGGAAAGCAGCCATTTGCCCACGGTTTTCGAGGCCTGGCGGACGCGCTGGACGAAGGCGATTTGGTATTCCACATCGTCGAGCAGGCGGGCGGCTTCTTCGTAGTTGCTTCGCCCAGCCAGCATGTAGTTGCGAGCGCTGCGGATTTCGTCCAGCAACAAGCGGGCGCGGTTGAGGTTGTTGATGTGTTGCTTGATTTGCTCTTGAAGCAGATCGGCCCGTTGCCAAAGGGCGTGAAAGTCTTTTTTGCTGATGAGTTCGGCCACCACCTCGGGGTTGGGGGAAAGGTCGGCATTGGTGGGGGGCGGCGGAATCTCGGGGGTGCCCAATTCGCCGGGCATGGCGAAGGAGGCGTCGAGCGGCGGCGCGCCGTAGGTGGACGCCGTCGAAGGAAGGGGCACCTCGGCATCCTCTTCGGGGTGAGGGGTATCGGCGGGCAGAGGTCCGATGGCGTGCATGGGGTTGTCTTCCCCTTCTGCCGGTGCAGCGACGTCTTCGGCGAGGATGGGCTCGGCGGCGCTCATTCCACGGTCTTCGGATGGCTGGGCGTTTTCCCCGAACAAGGCTTTGACTTCCTCGGGAGTGAGGTGTTCGGGAGGCGTATCGGGGGGGGAGGTGGTCGTTTGGTTGCTCATGGGTTCCTCCTGCGGAAAGGTGCTCTCAAGGGTGTCTGGGATGAGTATAGAAGAAATCGGGCGGAACGTCAAACGGCGGCGGGATTTTTTCCCGTCGGGGGTATAAGCAAAACGGCCACCGCGCGGGGCAGTGGCCGTAGAGGAGGGCGGCTTAGGCCGTTTTTTCGGGCGGCAAATCGAGTTTGATGTGCAGTTCGCGCAGTTGGGCTTCGTCCACCGGCGAGGGGGCGTCGGCCATGACGTCGCGGGCGGCCTGGTTCTTGGGGAAGGCGATCACTTCGCGGATGTTGGGCGCGTCGGCGAGAATCATTACCAGGCGGTCGATGCCCGAGGCGATGCCGCCGTGGGGCGGCGCGCCGTATTCGAAGGCTTCCAGCATGTGGCCGAAGCGCTCGCGGGCGGTTGCCATGTCCAGGCCGATGAGGGCGAAGAGTTTTTCCTGCAGGGCGCGGTCGTGCA
>JALSPT010000088.1 GCA_026985785.1 Anaerolineales bacterium | reverse complement strand
GCAGGGGGCGGTTCATTGACAAAATCTGCAGGGGTGACTAAAATTACGGGCACACTGCGGGCGTCGCCAAGTGGTAAGGCAGTAGCTTCCCAAGCTACCATTCGCGGGTTCGAATCCCGTCGCCCGCTCTGGAACAAAAGCCACAAGCCAACGCGTTTTTCTTGCCGCCCCTTCCGGGGTATGGTAAAATACCCTCCGCTCCGGGAGGGATGGCCGAGTGGACGAAGGCAACGGTCTTGAAAACCGTAGTGGGCTTACGCCCACCGGGGGTTCGAATCCCTCTCCCTCCGCCTGACCCACGGGCGGGGAGCCGCCCCCAGGGCAGCCCGTCCTCCCCAGGGGCCAAGGCACAACCACAACCATTCGGGGAGGTGCCGGAGTTGGACGATCGGGGCCGCCTGCTAAGCGGTTGTGGGGGCTAAAACCTCCACCGCGGGTTCGAATCCCGCCCTCCCCGCCTGTGAAAACTTACGCCCTCGTAGCTCAGTGGAGAGAGCACTTGCTTGCGGAGCAAGGGGTCGCGTGTTCGAGTCACGCCGAGGGCGCCTTTCCTAACTCAGGAGCGGCTCTTGCTGCTCCTGTTTTGTTTGTCCCTTCAAGCCTATGAGCGGTTCGGCTGACGTTCTCATCATCGGCGGCGGGCCGGCGGGGCTGAGCACGGCCATGCACCTGCATGCCCTCACCCCGGCAATCAAAGCGATCGTCCTCGAAAAAGCCCATCACCCCCGCCCCAAATTGTGCGGCGGAGGCGTGAGTATTTTTGGGGCAGCAGCCTGGCGCGCTTTGGGGCTCCCCTGGCCGCCACCGGTGCCCCATGTCCCCGTCGGAACCGTGCGCTTTTCGTATCACCACGATATCGTTACCCTGCGCCACCCCGAGGCCGTCTTCACCGTGTTTCCACGGGTGGCTCTTGACGCCTACCTGGCGCACCAGGCCCGTCAACGTGGGGTGACCCTACACGAAGGCGTGACCGTCCACCGCCTTCGCCGCCGCTCAAACGACTGGGACGTCCTAACCTCCGCGGGCACATATCATGCCCGCATCGTGGTCGCCGCCGATGGCTCGCGCGGCACAACCCGCAACCTGGTCGTCGATCGCAAACACAGCGCCACCGCGCGCCTGCTGGAAAGCATCACCCCTTCCAACGGCCAATGGGTACAGGCTCGGCAGGCCGTGTTCGATTTCTCCGCGGTGAGCGAAGGTTTACAAGGCTACACCTGGACCTTTCCCCTGGATGACGGCGCCCGCCCGGCCTGCAATCAGGGTGTGTACGACGCCCGTATCGCCCGACAGGCACCCAAAGCCCGCCTTCCCACCCTGATGCAAAGTACTTTTCCCCACAGCAGGCCGCCGCAAGGGCACCCCATCCACCTCTTCAGCCCCTTTCAACGGTTCGCCCGCCCCGGCATTCTGCTGGTCGGCGACGCGGCAGGTGCCGACCCGCTGTTCGGCGAAGGCATCGGCCCCGCGCTGGCTTACGGTCAAATCGCGGCCCAAACGATTGCGGTAGCCTTCCGACGGCACGACTTTCGCTTACGCGACTACCGCCGTCGCGTGCTCACTTCCCCCTTGGGGCGCTACCTTACCCTCCGCTGGGCAGTTGCCTGGCTCGGCTATCGCTTGGCACCTCATCGCGTGCCGATGGCCGTCATCTGGCGCATCGCCCATACCCTGGCCTTCTTTGCCAACATCTCTTCCGCATCACCGAGGTAACCATGCAGATCTTACTGACCAATGACGACGGCATCCGCTCTCCCGGCCTGTGGGCCGCTGCCGAAGCCCTCTCCGCTTTAGGATGGGTGACCGTTGTCGCCCCACGGGAGCAATCTTCCGGCATGGGGCGCAGTTTGCCACCTTCGTCCAGCGGCATCATCGTGGAAGAAACCATCACCGTGCACGGGCAACCGTGGAAAGTGTACGCCGTCGAAGGCACCCCGGCCCAAGCCGTCCAGCACGGCGTGCTGGAGATCATGGATGCGCCGCCCGACCTCGTGGTTTCGGGCATCAACTACGGGGAAAACCTGGCCACCGGCGTCACCGTCTCGGGGACGGTGGGGGCAGCCCTCGAAGGCGCTGCCCTGGGCTTCCCAGCCCTGGCCGTTTCGCTGGAAACGCCGAAGAACTACCACCTTTCCTATTCCACCGAAGTGGACTTCAGCGCGGCAGCCCACTTCACCCGCTACTTTGCCGAGCGCCTGCTCCGCACCCCCATGCCCGAAGACGTCTACGCCCTCAAAGTGGACGTGCCCTGGCGCGCCACCACGGAAACCGCCTGGCGCGTCACCCGGCTGGCCCGCAAACGATACTATCGCGCCATCCCCCCTCAACGCAGCCGCGCCGAATGGCATCGCCCCGCCACGGTGGGCTATGGGCCTGGCGACCCACCGGAGACCTTCGACCCTCAAAGCGACGTCTACGCCGTCCGCGTGGACAAAGTGGTCTCTGTGACTCCCTTGAGCCTCGACCTGACCTCCCGAGTGGACTTGAAAACCTTGGAGCGGCTGTTATCCCAGGCATAACCAGCGGCCAAGGGCTGCTTTACCGCCTCCTCTCCGCCACCACCGCCAGCGCCGCACCGAGAAAATAGAGCACCGTCAACGGCGCCATCACCAACAGCATGTTGACCGGATCCACCGTGGGCGTGATGACCGCCGCCACAATGGCTATCACCACAACCGCTTCCCGCCAGTGTTTCCACAGCATGGACGCCCGTACCAGCCCAAACGACGCCAACAAAAAGATCACCAGCGGGAATTCGAACGAAACGCCCGTCCAAAAGAGCAGCGCGGTGACAAAACGAATGTAGGAAGCGGGGCGCGGCACGGTGTGGATGCCCATGAAATTCAACAAAAAAGGCAACGCCGTGGGCAACATGGCATAATAGGCAAAGGCCATCCCGCCCACGAAGAAAAGCAGCACCAGGGGGAAACCCACCAGACCGACCACGCGCGCACGCGGGCGCAGGCCGGGGGCAATGAAGAGGAACAATTCCAGGTAAATGTACGGCAGCGAAATGGCAAACCCCAGCAGCAGCGCCACGCGCATGAAGACGCCAATCGGTTCGGTCACTTCGATGGCCTGGAGGTGTCCCATTCCCCCAATCGGGCGGGCGAGGAAATCGAGAAAATGGGGAGCCACCACAAACGCCGCCACCGTGGCCAGCAGGAAAGCGGCAAACGCCCGCAGCAAGTGGCGGCGCAAGGCGGCTACATGCGGCAGCAACGCCTGGGGATGGTTGGTCACCTCTTGAAGCACATCCCCCAAGGGGCGCTCCTCCGGCTCGGCGGTGAAGAAGCGCCACACGGCCAGGCGGGCGCGGTAAACCTGCAACGCCGCCCAGTGCCAGGCGCGGAACGGTGCGGTAAGAAGGTGGAAGAAGCGGCGAATGAGCATAATGGCAAATTGCGAATGGCGAATGGCAAATGG
>JALSPT010000087.1 GCA_026985785.1 Anaerolineales bacterium | reverse complement strand
AACCTCTTCCTCGTGACCGAAACCGACCTCGACGCCATTCTCGCCCATGTGGAAACCGTCCAGCCCCGCCTGCTGGTGGTGGATTCCATCCAGACGGTGTACCTCGCCGACCTGCAATCCTCGGCAGGCTCGGTTTCCCAGGTGCGGGAATGCGCCAGCCGCCTGCGGGAACTCGCCAAGAGCAGCGGGTTGAGCGTGTTTCTGGTGGGGCATGTCACCAAAGAGGGCGTGATTGCCGGGCCGCGCGTGCTGGAGCACATCGTCGATACCGTGCTCTACCTGGAAGGCGACCGCTTTCAGGCTTACCGCCTGCTGCGCTCGGTGAAAAACCGCTTCGGCACCACCAGCGAGGTGGGCGTGTTCGAGATGCACGAGCAGGGGCTGGTGGAGGTGAGCAACCCCTCGGAAGCCTTCCTCGCGGAGCGGCTGGTGAACGCGCCCGGCTCGGCCATCGCGGTGACGATGGAAGGCACCCGCCCGCTGCTGGTGGAAGTGCAGGGTCTCACCAACCCCACCGCGTTCGGCAACCCGCGCCGCACCGCCAACGGGGTGGACTTCAACCGCCTGCTGCTGGTGGCGGCGGTGCTCACCCGCCGGGCCGGCGTGCGCCTGAGCGACCAGGATGTCTTCGTCAACGTGGTCGGCGGCCTGCGGGTCGGCGAACCCGCTGCCGATTTGGCCGTGGCCGCGGCGCTGGCTTCCTCGGCCAAAGACCGGCCCGTGCGCGCCGACGCGGTGCTGATCGGCGAAATCGGCCTCTCGGGCGAACTGCGCAGCGTGAGCCAACTGGAAGCCCGCCTGCGGGAAGCCGCCAATTTGGGCTTCAAAGCCGCCATCGTGCCCAAACAAATCGGGCGGCGACTGAAAGCGCCCGCCGGGCTGCAAATTTTTGCCGTCCGCTCACTGCGGCAGGCGCTGGAAACGGCTTTGGGGTGAATCAGCGCGGCCAAATCCCCACCCGTAACACCCACAACCGACAGGGCAGGGAAAAAGGTAGAATGGGCACAGGTGAAGGCAACGGCGCAACCTGTGGGGGAGCAGCGTCGTTTTGAGGAGAAGGCTGGTACGGGACGACGCTCTTGGTAGCCACATCGTACAGCACGTTTTTCGCCGCGCCTGGCGTCGGCCAGCAGGGGTAAGTGATGCTCCCCCAGCCCCAGTTCGGGCGACACCACGAGAGATTCCATGAACGCGCGTTGACATAGCGCACTTCATCCACCAACTGGCCGTTGGGACGGAACAAACGCACCGTGTCGCCACGGTCGTTGAGGATGATGCCGGTCTGATGAGCAAAGAAAACCACCACATGCCCCGGCAGCAGGCCGGTTTCGGGGATTTCATAAGGGCGTGAGCCCCCCTCGCCGTCGTCCAAAATCCAGTTGTCCAGGTTGACCGCGCCCGGCCCCAGGTTGACGATTTCGATGAATTCGTCGCCGCTGTTGGCGTAACCGTCGCCGTTCCAGTCATAGCGGGGATGGGGCAGGAACTCGCCGATCAGCACCCGCCCGGCCAACGGCTTGGCGGTAGGCGTCACGGTGGGAGTAGGTGTAGGGGTGGGCGTATTCGTTGGCGTGGCCGTAGGCGTGGGGGAGCCTGTCGCCGTGGGCGTGGGTGTGGGGAAGTTGACCGAGTTGGGGTAGCGCGCCGTGCCGCGCAGCGGGTTGCCGTCCGCATCGTGGCCGTGGGTCACCCAACCGGTGTTCGTGCCCCAGGCCGCATCGCTATCCGCGCTCAGGCCAATGCGCTCCATCGTGGCGTGGCTGGCAGCATCCCCCGCCGGCCACGCGCCGCCATCGCCGTTGGCCGTGTCCACCACCTCGCCCGCCGGGCCATACAGCGTCAGTACCTCGCCGCCGTTGCTCAGGTTGCCCGTGTAAATCTGGTCGGCGGGGATGTCGGACACCGTGTCGTCGTCCGTGCGCTCCAGCAGGAAGAAGCCGTGGGCGGCAATCGTCCCCTGGAGGGCAATGTCCGGCGAACCGTCGGAAGCGGTCAGCCGCCAGCCTGTCAGGTCGATGGCCGTGTCGCCGGGGTTGTAGAGCTCCAGCCATTCGTCATAGGCCGAAGCCGCCGTGCCCGCCCAGGCCACTTCGCTGATGAGCACCGCCCGCGGCGGCACCGGCGTGGCTGCAGGCGTTGGCGTCGCCGTAACCGTAAGGGATGCCGTAGGCGTCGGCGTGGGAGGCGGCGACGAAGTCGGCGTCGGGGTGAAAGTGCCCGCCAGCGTCGGTGTGGGTGTGGGGAAGTTGACCGAGTTGGGGTAGCGCGCCGTGCCGCGCAGCGGGTTGCCGTCCGCATCGTGGCCGTGGGTCACCCAACCGGTGTTCGTGCCCCAGGCCGCATCGCTATCCGCGCTCAGGCCAATGCGCTCCATCGTGGCGTGGCTGGCAGCATCCCCCGCCGGCCACGCGCCGCCATCGCCGTTGGCCGTGTCCACCACCTCGCCCGCCGGGCCATACAGCGTCAGTACCTCGCCGCCGTTGCTCAGGTTGCCCGTGTAAATCTGGTCGGCGGGGATGTCGGACACCGTGTCGTCGTCCGTGCGCTCCAGCAGGAAGAAGCCGTGGGCGGCAATCGTCCCCTGGAGGGCAATGTCCGGCGAACCGTCGGAAGCGGTCAGCCGCCAGCCTGTCAGGTCGATGGCCGTGTCGCCGGGGTTGTAGAGCTCCAGCCATTCGTCATAGGCCGAAGCCGCCGTGCCCGCCCAGGCCACTTCGCTGATGAGCACCGCCCGCGGCGGCACCGGCGTGGCTGCAGGCGTCGCGGTGGACGTGGGGGTAAAGGTCAGCGTCGGGGTAAAGGTAAAAGCAGGTGACGGGGTGGGCGTCATGGTCGGGGTGAGGGTCTGTGTAGCGGTCGGCGGCCAGCCCGTGCCCGTTCCCGTGCCTGCCGCCACGGGGAACGACCCTCGCCCCTCTGCCGCCGCAGGGAACACCATCCCCATCCCACTGACGAGCAGCATGACGAACACCCCCGCGACGATAGGCAACCATCGCCGCCAGGCGCGGTTCTCCCCCTTTTGATACCGCCGGAGCATGCCTGCCTCCAGAACTCAGGCTGTTTCAGCAGCCCCCTCTTCCTGGGGCCCTACTGCTTCCGCATCAGCCGCATCACACGCAATGACCACAAATTTGATGGCCGTACGCACTTTCTCGCCAATCTGCACATCGGTAAAGTGGGGAATGAACACAACTTTGTAGCCGTCTTCCGCCAAGTAACTCCGTGCCAGGATCAACGCCTTGACGGCCTGGTTGACCGCGCCAGCGCCGATGGCCTGTACTTCAGCACGCTTGAACTCCCGGAAGACACCCGCGATGGCTCCGGCAACTGCCGAAGTTCGCGAAGAGCCCGACACCTTGATGACGTCCATGGCTGCCTCTCCTTGGGTATCCATGCAGGGCTTGGTGTTTTTATTGTAGAGGATTTTGGGAGAAAATCAAGAGGGTTGGCGCGCCGCCTCTAATCTTTTTCCTACGCGGTGTTAATAAAGTTCTTGCAAACAGTTGGTATGCTAAAGGTGCATATTCCACAGAAAACACCAGGCCCCTCGCGCCTGAAACAAGGAGGTTCCTATGTCCAAAATCATCGGCATCGATCTGGGTACGACCAACAGCGTGGTTGCAGTCATGGAAGGCGGCAATCCTGTGGTCATTCCTACTGCCGAAGGTTCGCGCCTCTGCCCCTCGGTGGTGGCGTTTACGAAGAGCGGTGAACGGCTGGTGGGCCAACTGGCCAAACGCCAGGCCATCACCAATTCCGAAAACACGATCTACTCCATCAAGCGCTTCATGGGGCGGCGCTATGACGAGGTAGAAGAAGAACGCAAGATGGTTTCCTACAAGGTGGTGAAAGGCCCCGCGGGCGACGCGCGGGTGTACGTCCCCGCCACCGGAAAAGAATATACGCCCCAGGAAATCTCGGCGATGATCCTCGCCAAACTCAAGGCCGATGCCGAAGCCTATCTCGGCGAGCCGGTCACCAAGGCCGTCATCACCGTGCCGGCCTATTTCAACGACAGCCAGCGCCAGGCCACCAAAGACGCGGGCAAAATCGCCGGGCTTGAGGTGCTGCGCATCATCAACGAGCCGACTGCCGCAGCCTTAGCCTATGGGCTGGACAAGAAAGCCAACGAGACCATTTTGGTCTTCGACCTGGGCGGCGGCACCTTTGACGTCTCCATCCTGGAAGTCGGCGAGGGCGTCATCGAGGTGAAAGCCACCAACGGCGACACCCACCTGGGTGGCGACAACTGGGACGAGCGCCTGGTCAACTACCTGGCCGACGAATTCCAGAAGGAGCACGGTATCGACCTGCGGCTGCAGAAAGACGCCCTCCAGCGCCTGCGCGAGGCCGCCGAAAAGGCAAAAATCGAACTCTCCACCGTGATGGAGACCGAGGTCAACCTGCCTTACATCACCATGGACCAGACCGGGCCCAAACACCTGGTCACCAAGATCACCCGGGCCAAATTCGAGCAACTGACCGAAGACTTGGTCGAACGGCTGAAGGGGCCCTTCTATGCGGCGCTCAAAGACGCCAACCTGAAACCCGAAGACCTGAACGAGGTGGTGCTGGTGGGCGGCGCGACCCGCATGCCCATGGTGCAGCAACTGGTGCGCCAACTCACCGGCAAGGAGCCGCACAAGGGCGTCAACCCCGACGAGGTCGTGGCGGTCGGCGCGGCCATCCAGGGCGGTGTGCTCGCCGGTGAGGTGAAAGACGTCCTGCTGCTGGATGTCACCCCGCTCAGCCTGGGCGTGGAGACCTTGGGCGGCGTGATGACCGTACTCATCCCCCGCAACACCACCATCCCGGTGAAGAAGACCGAAGTCTTCACCACCGCCGAAGACAACCAGACCGCAGTGGACATCCACGTCCTGCAAGGCGAGCGCCCGATGGCCGCCGACAACATGAGCCTGGGCCGCTTCCGCCTGGAAGGCATCCCGCCCGCGCCGCGTGGCGTGCCGCAAATCGAGGTCACCTTCGACATCGACGCCAACGGCATCCTCAACGTCACCGCCCGCGACAAGGCCACCGGCAAGGAGCAAAAGGTCACCATCACCGCCTCGACCAACCTGAGCAAAGAAGAGGTGGAACGCATGGTGAAGGAAGCCCAGGCGCACGCCGAAGAGGACAAGCGCCGTCGCGAACTCATCGAAGCCCGCAACGCAGCCGACGCCATGGCCTACCAGACCGAGAAGACGCTGCGCGACCTGGGCGACAAACTGCCCGCCGACGAGCGCGAGCGCATCCAGAACAAAGTCAACGAACTGCGCGAAGCCGCCAAGGGCGACGACCTGGAGCGCATCAAGCGCACCACCGAAGAAGTGCAGCAAATGTGGCACACCCTCAGCCAGCAACTTTACCAGGCTCAACAGCAGGCCGGCGGAGCCCCGGGCGCAGCCGGTGCCGCACCGGGTGCCAATGGCGGTTCCACCAGCGGCGAGAGCGGCGAAGGCGAAGTGGTGGACGGCGAATTCCGCGAAGCATAATCCCGACTGCAACTCCTTTAGGCCTGACAGGACATCCTG
Organism: Anaerolineales bacterium; assembly: GCA_026985785.1. Taxonomy (GTDB): domain Bacteria; phylum Chloroflexota; class Anaerolineae; order Anaerolineales; family DRMV01; genus DRMV01. The sequence goes on along the minus strand of JALSPT010000087.1, from coordinate 7,713 downwards.
TCAGGCCTTTGTCGTTTTTCAGGTGCGGTACAATATCCCCAAATCTCCTCACGAGGTATTTCCATGCGCTTAGGCATCATCGGACTTCCCCAAAGCGGAAAAACCACGGTCTTCAACGCCCTGACCCGCGGCAACACCCCTCTCACCATGAGCGGCGGGCGGTTCGAAGTCCACACCGCGGTGGTGGACGTCCCCGACCCGCGGGTAGATGCCCTCTCGGCCATGTTCCACCCCCGCCGCACCATCTACGCCAAAGTCACCTACGCCGACATCGCCGGGTTGGAAGGCAAAGCAGGCAGCAGCATCTCCGGCCCGTTGCTCAACCAGTTGACCCAGATGGACGGCTTGGTGCATGTCGTGCGCTGCTTCGACCACCCCAGCGTGCCCCATCCCTCAGGCAGCGTGGATCCGCTGCGGGACGTGGCCGCGATGGATGCCGAGTTTCTGCTCAACGACCTGATCGCCGTGGAGCGCAAACTGGAACGCCTGGAAGAGGAATGGAAGAAAAGCGCCCGCGACCGCAAGCAAATCGAGCAAGAGCAGGCGCTCTTCCGCAAACTGCATGCTGCCCTGGAAGAAGAAACCCCGCTCCGGGATGTGGAACTCACCCCCGCGGAGGAAAAACTGCTGGCGGGCTTTGGCTTTCTCTCCCGCAAACCATTGCTCATCCTCTTCAACCTGGCCGAAGGGCAACAACCGCCCGAATTGGACTATCCCCACCGGCGCAGCGCCGTCGCTGCCCTGATGGGAAAACTGGAAATGGAAATCGCCCAACTCGCGCCGGAAGACGCCGAAATCTTTCTGAGCGAATACGGCATCGACGAACCTGGTCTGAACCGGGTCATTCGCCTTTCGTACAACTTGCTCGGCCTGATCTCGTTCTTCACCGTGGGGGAAGACGAGGTGCGCGCCTGGACGGTGCGCCGCGGTGCCACCGCCCCCGAAGCCGCCGGCGTGATCCACACCGACCTGCAAAAAGGCTTCATCCGCGCCGAAGTCATCTCCTACGACGACTTGATGGCTGCTGGCAGCATGGCCGCTGCTCGCAAAGAGGGTAAACTGCGGCTCGAGGGCAAGGATTACATCGTGCAGGACGGCGATATCCTGCACATCCGCTTCAACGTCCGCTGAGGTCATCATGCGTAAATTGCTTTGGCTGGCTCTCCTCATCCTCACACTCGGCGCGTCCGCCTGCACGCCACCTGCAACGGGCGAAAGCGCCACCTCCTCCCCTCTGCCCACGCCGCAGATCGCCACCACCCACGTCCCCGACCCGCAGACGGTAGCCGAGGCGTACCTCAGCGCGTGGCAGAAAGAGGATTACACCGCCATGTACCGCCTGCTCACCGCGGTCAGCCGGGACGCGATCGGCGAAGACGATTTCACCGCCTACTACAAAGGCGTCCTGACCGGTGCCGCCGTCGGCAAAGTGGACTTCCACATCCTCTCCTCCCTGGTGCGCCCCCGCAGCGCCCAAGTCGCCTACACCGTCACCCTGCACAGCGCCGTGGTCGGCGACATCTCTCGCGACACCGTGATGAACCTCAGCCTGGAAAACGGCGCCTGGCGCGTCCAGTGGGACGAAGCCCTCATCCTGCCCGAACTCCACGGCGGCAAGCGCCTGACCCTCGACCTCCAGGTGCCTGCACGCGGCGAAATTTTCGATCACAATGACCTGATCATCGCCACCCAAACCCACGCCATGGCCATCGGTCTGATGGCCGGACAAGTAGATCCCGACCAGGAAGAGAACCTCTTTGCTCTGCTCTGGCGAGTGACAGGGATAAGCCCCAACCACATTCGTGACGCGTATGAAAATCCGCCGCCGGGGGGCTACATTCCCATCGCCGAAGTGCCTGCCGACATCGCCGACAAATACTATGACAAACTGGTCGGCTTCCGGGGCATCGTCTTGCGGCGCTACAGCGGGCGATGGTATTACGGCGGCGGCGTGTCGCCCCACGGCGTGGGCTATGTCAGCGCCCTGCAGCCTGAAGAACTGGCCACCTACCAGCGCAAAGGCTACCGCCTCGACCAAAAAGTCGGGCGCATGGGGCTGGAACGCTGGGGCGAACCTTACTTGGCAGGCAAAAACGGAGGAACGCTCTACGTCGTGGACGCCAAAGGCAACATCGTCCAGGCCCTGGGCAAAGCCTCCCCACGCCCTGCCGATACCCTTTACACCACCCTCGACCGCGACCTGCAGCAGCAAGCCCAGGAAGCCATCAAAGGGTTCGTCGGCGCCATTGTGGTGCTGGAGCGCGACACCGGGCGCGTGTTGGCGCTGGTTTCCTCGCCCGGCTTCGACCCCAACGCCTTCGAAAGCGCCAACTTCAACAGCTCCGCCCTCTTGCAGCAACTCAATCAGCCCGGCAAACCGTTGCTCGACCGTGCTACCCACGGCCTTTACCCTCCCGGCTCGGTGTTCAAGATCATTACCATGGCTGCCGCCCTGGAGAGTGGCCGTTTCAAAGAAGACACCATCTACAACTGCGGCTACGAGTTCAAAGAAATCCCCGGCCTGACCCTCTACGACTGGACCTACGAGCACGGTTTTCATCCCAGCGGCAAACTCAACCTGCCCGAAGGGTTGATGCGCTCGTGCAATCCCTACTTCTGGCACATCGGCCTGGACCTTTTCCAGCATTACAAAACCAACGCCGTGGCCCAAATGGCGCGCGGCTTTGGCTTGGGCAGCCCCACCGGCATCGAAATCGGCGATGAGGCCGGGCAGATCGTCGACCCCACCAACGAACGGGAAGCCGTGCAGCAGGCCATCGGCCAGGGCACGACCCTGGTCACCCCCCTACAAGTGGCCGATTACATCGCCGCGGTGGGCAACGGCGGCACCCTGTACGTGCCCCAAATGGTGGAAAAAATCGTCGCGCCGGACGGCAAAATCGTGCGCCAGTTCGAACCCAAGGTGCGCGGACACTTACCGGTGAGCGCCGAAAACCTGGCCATCATCCGTAAAGGGATGCGCATGGTGGTGGACAATCCGCGCGGCACCGCCTATTGGCGCTTCCTCAACTTCGGCATTCCGCTGTATGGCAAGACGGGCACGGCCAGCACCGCGGCTGGCAAGCCCCACGCCTGGTTCGTGGCCTACACCGACGCCCAGCGGGAAGACAAGCCCGACATCGCGGTGGCCGTGGTGGTGGAATACGGCGGCGAAGGCTCGGAAGTCGCCGCGCCCATCCTCCGCCGGGTAGTGGAAATTTATTTCTACGGCAAACCGCGCTCGCTTTACCCCTGGGAAGCGCAAATCGGCGTCACCCGCACGCCCACCCCCGAAACCACCGAAACTCCCACCCCGCAGCCATGACACCTTCCTCCCCTGCCGACAATTTGCCCCGCGGCTTGGTGATCCGCGCCCAATCGGGTTTTTACACCGTCCACACGCCCGAGGGCGAGGAGATCGTCTGCCGACTGCGGGGGCGGTTGAAACGCGGCCCCCGCCGAGGCGACCTGGTAGCCGTCGGCGATTGGGTGCGCTTCCGCCGCCTGGACGACGGCACCGGCCTGATCGAAGCCGTCGAGCCGCGGGTACGCAAACTCTCTCGCCTGGCGCCCACGCCGCGCGGCGAATACGAGCAAATCATCATCGCCAACCCCGACCAGGCGGTGTTCGTCTTCGCCTGCGCCCAGCCCGAACCTCGCCTGCGGATGCTCGACCGCTTCCTGGTCATCAGCGAAAAGCAAGAAATCCCCGCCCTGATCGTCGCCAACAAGGTGGACCTGGTGGGGATGGAAACCGCCCGCCGCCTGTTCGGCCATTACGAGGCCATCGGCTATCCGATGCTCTACACCTCGGCAGAGGCCAACCTGGGCATCGACGCCCTGCGCGAGCACTTGCGCGGCAAAGTGTCAGTGTTCGCCGGGCCGTCGGGGGTGGGCAAATCCAGCCTGCTGAACGCGGTACAGCCCGGCCTGGGGCTGGCCGTGCGGGAGATCAGCAAAGCCACCGGCAAGGGGCGGCACACCACGGTGGTGCGGCAGATGTTCCCGCTGGAAGGCGGCGGCTGGGTGGCCGACACCCCCGGCTTGAAAGCCCTTTCCCTGTGGGATATCGAGCCGGAAGAACTGGACGGTTATTTCCCCGAATTTCGCGACCTGGTGCATCTCTGCCAGTTCAGCGACTGCACCCACACGCACGAACCCGGCTGCGCCATCCGGCAGGCCGTCGCCGAAGGCCGTATCCACCCCGAACGTTACGCTTCCTACCTGCGTATGCGTCTGGGTGAAGAGGGCTACGAGCGCGGCGACCTCATCGACCTCTGAAAAGCCCACCTATGGCCGACTACCTCTTTTTGGGCGCCTTGAAGCGCGATTTCATCCTGCCGCCGGGCGGCAAACCGCTGCTGGATGTACCCGGCGGCAATGTAGCCTATGCTGCCGCCGGTGCCGCGCTATGGGGTGCTCGGCCCGGCCTGGTGGCGCGCGTCGGCGAAGACTTTCCACGCCGCTGGCTGCAGGAATTTCAGCAGCGCGGCTGGGATGTGAGCGGCGTGCGAATCCTTCCCCAACGCCTGGAAGACCGCCGCGTGCGGATTTACGACCCAACAGGCCACCTCAGCACTGAGCAGCCGCTCAACGCCTTCACCCGCCGCAAGGTGCCGTTTCCCAAAGCCCTGCTCAACTACCGGGTGCCCTCCCTTCACCGCGCCGAACTGAAAAAGCCCACTGACCACACCCTGCGGCTGAGCGACCTGCCCCCCCACTATGGCGAAGCCCACGGCGCTCACTTTTCCCCCTATGACTACCTCACCCACAACCTCCTCCCTGCTGCCCTGCGCAACGGTGGTGTGCCGTTTATCACCTTAGAGCCACATCCCGCTTACATGTCTCCCCTCTTCTTCGACGACCTGCCGCCCCTCTTTCACGGGCTGACCGCCGTGCTCGTTCCCGAAGCCACTTTGCGCGCCCTATTCAGCGAGCGCACTGCAGACTTATGGGAAATGGCCGCCACGGTGGGGCAATGGCAGGTGGAATTCGTCATCGTACGGCGGGCGCGGGGCGATGTCTGGGTGTACGAGAGCCGCCCCCGTCGCCGATGGGTGGTCGCGGGCTACCCTGCCACCCCCGTCGACCCCACCGGCGCAGGCGACGCTTTCAGCGGCGCCTTCCTGGTCGCCCTGCGGGAAACGCTGGACGTGGTGCAGGCGACGGTGCGCGGCGCGGCTACCGCCTCGCTGGCCGTGGAAACCCGAGGCGTGAACGGCCTGCTGGAAAGCCTACCCGCCCTGCTCCACGCTCGCGCCGAGGTCATCGCCCGCCAGGTGAGGCAGGTGTAACAACAAAATCTCAGCGTTTCTTCGTGGATGAGGAGGCATTCTCATGCAACACGTCTTCGGTCCGGTGCCTTCCCGCCGGTTGGGGCAATCGTTGGGCATCGACCCGGTGGTGCCCAAAACCTGCAACTGGAACTGCGTGTATTGCCAGTTGGGGCGCAGCACGCCCTTAGTGGCCGAGCGGCGGGAATACGTCCCCGCCGAGGCCATCGTGGCCGAGGTGGCCGAGCGCCTGCAGCACTACCGCGGGCGCATCGATTGGGTGACTTTCGTCGGCAGCGGGGAAACCACCCTCCACAGCCGCTTGGGGTGGATGATCCGCCGGGTCAAGGCGCTGAGCGATATGCCGGTGGCGGTGATCACCAACGGCTCGCTGCTCTACCTACCCGCAGTGCGGGAGGAACTGGCCGCCGCCGACGCCGTGCTGCCCACCCTCGACGCCGGCACGGCTGACCTCTACCGCAAGATCAACCGCCCCTGGCCGGAGCCGGACTTCGCCACTTACATCCAGGGGCTGGTGGATTTTCGTCAGGGATACCGCGGCCACTACTGGCTGGAAGTGATGCTCGTCCGGGGGATGAACGACACCGAGGAGGCGCTGCGCGCCTTAGCCGCCCAGATCGAGCGCATCCGCCCCGACAAGGTGCACCTCACCCTGCCGGAGCGCCCGCCTGCCGAGCCATGGGTGCAGCCGCCCGACGAGGAGGGGCTGATGCGGGCCTTAGCCATCCTCGGCAAGGTGGCCGAGGTGGTGCATCCCGCCAGCGGGGCTTTCGACCTTTCCGGCTACGACGACCCTGCCCAGGCCGTGCTGGCCGTGCTGGCGCGCCACCCCATGCGGGAAAGCGAACTCACGGCGGCGCTGGCGCGCTGGGGCGGCGATGCCGTGCAACGCACCCTGGCAGCCCTCCAGCGCAGCGGCCAGGTGCGGGTGCTGGAACGCTACGGCCAGCGGTTCTGGACGCTGGCTCAGGCACGCTACGCCGAATGAACCGCCGACGCCTGCCGTGCCACAGAACACCCGCATCCCCCGCTCTGTGGGTGCGCAAACTGGATGCCGACGGGCGAGAAGTGTATCGCTATCCGGCCACCCTCCTGTGGCGAGGGACGGACAGCATCACCGTGGCCGCCATCTTCCAAATGCCCAACACGATGGCAGGCAACCTGCTGCTGGCGCAGGGGGACTGTTTCGTCGAAACCTACTTCGTCAATCGCTGGTACAATATTTTGGCAGTTTACGCCCATGACAGCGGGCGTCTGCGCGGTTGGTATGTCAACATCGGCGAAACCGTCCGGTTGAGCGGACGCGAAATTGCCTATCGCGACCTGGCACTGGACGTCATCGTCACGGCCAAGGGCAGGCTGGTGGTGTTGGATGAAGAAGAATTTGCCGCTTTGCCGTTGGCAGACGCCGAGCGTCGTCGGGCGCTGGCGGCGCTGCACACCGTGCGGCAGCGCTTCGAGCGCCTGTGCCACGCCGTAGGCCGAAACAAATAAGCCCCTCACGGCGGCTTCCCACCACCAGGCAACATCCCCCTGGCACGATTGCTGCATGAGCATGTGAACGGAGCCCTCATGACCCCTTCTCGCACACCATCACGCGAAAGCGCTTTGAGCCTCTTTTTGCGCGGCCTGTTTTGGTCAGGGCTGATCGCCCTGCTCCTGATCGCGTGGTCACCCACCGACATCCCCCACTTCTCCCTCTCCGAGCTGTGGCAACGCGCCAGCCGCAACAGCCCGGCCATCGCGCTCCTTCCCACCTCTACCGTGCAACCCGCCCTGCGAATAGGCATCATTTCCGGCCATTGGAAGAACGACTCTGGCGCAACTTGCCCCGACGGCCTGGAAGAAGTGACCGTCAACCATGCCATCGCCTTGCGGGTCCAGGCCGCTTTGCAACAAGCGGGCTACAAGGTGGACTTACTGGCCGAGTTCGACCCTCGTTTGAAAGGCTACCGCGCAGCCGCTTTGGTCTCGATCCACGCCGACGTCTGCACCCCCAATCCCGATTACACCGGCTTCAAAACCGCCCCTGCCACCGGCGTGCAAGACGCCGCGCAACTCCAAAATTCCCTGCACCTGAAAGCCTGCCTGGACGCCCGCTACGCCGCCATCACCCACCTACCCTACCACCCTACAAGCGTCAGCCGCCACATGACCGAATACCACGCCTTCAACGAAATAGCCCCCACCACCCCTGCCGTCATCATCGAGACCGGCTTTTTGGGGTTGGACCGCGACCTGCTGGTCAACCATCCTGACACCGTAGCCAAAGGCATTGTCGCGGGTATCTTGTGCTATCTGCGTAACGAACCGGTACACCCGCCCACCCCTACCAGCGCCCCATGATGCCTTCGCCCGAAGCCCGCCTGCTGTTGCAAAAGGCCATGCGCGCCATGCGGCGCGGACAAAAGCGCGCCGC